>JABIME010000091.1 GCA_018654125.1 Candidatus Cloacimonadota bacterium | reverse complement strand
TAAGGACATATATGAAAAACGATAGAAGTTGGACAGAGATCGATCTAACAAATTTTGAAAATAACTTAACTGAGTTAAAGAGGTTTTTCTCACCACAAAAAGATTTCATGCAAATCGTAAAAGCTGATGCTTATGGACATGGAGCTTTTCAAATAGCAAAAAAAGCAATTGATTGCGGTGCTGTTTGCTTGGGTGTTGCCAATGTACAGGAAGGCCTTTTACTGCGATATCAAGGTATTACCGTTCCAATAGTAATTCTTTCACCATCTTTAGATAATGAAATTAAACAGATCTTAGAAAGCGATCTAACTCCGACCATCTCAACAACAGATTTTGCAGAGAAGCTAAATAAAAGTGGGAAGTGCAAGATCCACATAAACATCGATACAGGCATGGGTAGAAGCGGATTTCATTATAAAGAAGCACTAGAAAATATTAATGAGATAAGAGAATTTAGCAATTTAGAAATAGATGGGATATTCTCGCATTTCTCTTCTGCAGAAGATGATGCAGAATTCACAAAATTACAATCAGACAGATTTGAGCAAATCATTTCTAAACTTGATTTTAAACCAAGATTCGTACATATTTCAAATAGCAGTGGAGTTATCACATTCCAAAATAAATATACAAATTTAGTCCGACTTGGATTACTCTCGTATGGAGTATCTTCCCATAAAAGGCTAAAAGACAAAATTAAATTGAAACCGGTCATGACCTTTAAATCTCGCATTTCCCAGATCAAGAGCGCAAAAAAGGGTGGTTCGATTGGCTATAATAGAACCTATATGGCAACTGAGGATATGAATTACGCAATCCTGCCGATTGGTTATGCAGACGGCTATGACTTCTTGCTTTCCAACAAAGGTAAGGTTGTATTGCAAAACCATGTTTGTAATATTGTGGGAAAAGTAAGTATGGATATGACGGCAATTGATGTTACGGCAGTTGAAGATGCCAGGGTTGGAGATGAAGTGATTCTGCTTGGTGATGAAAATATCACTGCAGAAAACCTAACTGCACTTTACGATGGTTTAAGTTACGAGCTACTTTCGCAAATTGGTAGAAGAGCAAAGAGATATTATAAACTTGGTGGCAAAATAATAGATTCTTCACCACTTTTACGCAGAGAATTTGTTCCAAAAGATCTTTCTGATAATAAGCTTGGGAATATCATTGAGGCAGCTATTGAGCAAAGGCTACAAAGCAAGGAAATAGCGAATCTAGTGCACGAAGACATCCTAAAAAGGTTATTTGTCGAAAAAGATAAAGACATCCATTACAGACGAAATTTTAAACATTCTATCCAATTCAAAAATTCAGAGAAGTATCCTGATTATTTCTTAACAACTACAAATCTCTCTTTCTCTAAAATACTGCAAAATGATTACTTCAGTGTTGCATGTGCGAAAACAGAAGAAGATCTGGAAAAATATTTCATGCGTAATGATGTTGAATACCGCTGGTTGCTGGATAACAGCATCGATCTGGATGAGATGTTCTTCAATGTGACATCGGTAAAAGTAAATGATATTGAATTATACAACGAGATGATGATCGCAGATGGATGTATCGAAATAAAGTGTTATCATCCTGATTTAAAAAGTTTAGTAGGAAAAGAAGTAAATTTTAGTATCTCCACCAAAACATATTATCCAAAAAGCTCACATCAACTCTCTGTTTACATTATCGAAATGACTCAAGGAGTTGACATCTCTTTTGAAAGTGATCTTAAAAATGTGGAAGCTGTACCGATCTTCTCAGGTAAAAGCAAATTCCCACAAATTAATAAATCACAGAATAAGATCTCAATTTCTACAAATAAAGACGAATGGGTCTTCCCTACCAGTGGCGTTGTGTTTGTTTTTTAGAGGATAATTACTTCAGTTTTATCCTTTTTATTGGTCTATCCTGCTTTTTGTAGTTTGATTTACCAAGTGTGAAAATATTATATAAAAATCTTTTTATTCTTTTTCCATTAATTATACCCTTAACCTTATAATCAGATAATGGTTCTGGTATTCCTTCTTTATAAAATTTATCACTAATTTCTAAATTATGTTTTATATAATTAAGTAATAATCTTCTCTCATTTTTTGCTATTGATTTATCAAAATCATTGTTAACAAGAGTTGTTTTATATGTTCTACTTGTTCTAAGTAGAAATGATACAGAATCATTATAACAAAAAAGAGCTGCTGAAAGCTCCTTACTTAATAAGCTATCCGTATTAACTGTGATATTATCAGGAGTTAATATTGTTTGAAAAATACAATGAAAGTTATTCTCTTCAAAGAACTCGAATTGTGGTTCCGTTAACAAACTATCAATACTATTAGCAACAGATAATGCTTTTCTATTAAAATCATCTTTAGTTTTTATTTTGCTAAATATGGTGAGATAAAAAGGACTATGACCGGATCGATTAAAACTTAAATTATAACCAATATCATCTATTCTATCACCTATCCAATCTTTATAATAATATCGTTTTGATCCTGAATAAACATTTCTAAATGTAAAAAGATTATTGTAAGAACGATAAAATTGTCCATTACCTTCAATTGATCCAATAAAATTATCCTCGTATGAATTTGAAACAACATAAATTCCTAATAGAATCATTGTAGAAATAGAAATGAATAGAACTAAAAAAATAATTTTAAATGTTTTCAATAATGAATTAGTATTTATATTCAATTTCATTCCTTTTTCAACAACTCATCCCAGCTGCATAACCGGTACTCCAGGCTATTTGCAAATTAAATCCACCAGTATAAGCATCACAATCTAAAACTTCACCGGCAAAGAATAATCCAGTTACAAGTTTAGATTCCATTGTTTTTGGATTTATCTGGCTTACATCTACCCCACCCGAAGTAATTATCGCATCAGAGATCGGACGGAATTTAATTAATTGAATTGTAAGTTCTTTTAAAGCAGTGATCAGGTTCTTCCTATCTTTTGAGGTTATTTGATGAACAGGTTTTCCTTCATAAATTCCAGATAGCATCTGAATGATCGGGATCATTTTTTTAGGTAAAAGGTTCTTAAGGATATTTTTATATTGTTTGTTAGAGAATTCTTTAAAATCACGTTGAAGTCGTTCATCAAGTTTCTCTACTGTTAGTGCAGGTTTGAGGTCAATAACAAGCCTGTGTCCATCCAGATCACGAATATGAGAAGTTGCAGAAAGGATCATCGGTCCGGAAACTCCAAAATGTGTAAACAGCATTTCACCAAAATCATCATAAACTGTCTTATTTTTAGTATCCACAATTTTGATCGCAGTATTTTTTAGAGAAAGTCCCTGAAGATCTTTAACATTGCTGCCTTTTGAATTATGTACATCTTTAAGTGGAAAAATACCTTTAGCAATTATTGGTACTAATGATGGCTTAAATTTGGTGATCTTATGTCCAAAATTACGTGCAAATTTATATCCTTCTCCTGTTGAGCCTGTAGATGGGTATGACTTCCCACCTGTTGCGATGATAAGTTTGTCAGCTTTTATAACTTCATTGTTTTCTAATTTAACAGCGAATATTTTGCCAAACTGCATTACGTCTACTACAGGATTATGAATGACATTAACCTTGTTATGATAGTTATATTTCATGAGAACTTCAACAACATCCATTGCTTTATCACTAGTAGGAAATACTCGATTTCCCCGTTCTACTTTGGTTTCCAAACCATTATCATTAAAGAATGTTACTGTATCATAACTATTAAATCCATAAAACGTATTTGTAAGGAATTTACTATTAACCGGAACGTTCTCAATTAATTCACGAACATCGCAATAATTTGTGATATTGCATCTACCTTTACCTGTTATCAATAGCTTCTTTCCTAAAACAGGATTTTTCTCTATTAAGATTACTCTTTTACCATTTTTAGCAGCAGTTCCGGCAGCCATCATACCAGCTGCGCCACCACCAATAACTATTACATCGTAGTTTTCCATAGACCTCTATTTCTTTCACTCTCGTTAACAAGTTGCACTTGTTAACGCACTTGCTACGTAAGTTTCACTTTCAAATCATCCAAACTATTCAATTTAATAATCTCATTTCCTTCAAAATCTTTATTACTGGCAGAACTATATTTCCAATATTCAGCTTCATTTACAAAGCCTTTCCTTACTGGATTTTGATGATTATAATTTGTTTTCTGCTCTAACATTTTATTCGAGCTAATTAGTTGAGGATGAAATCCTTCTTGCCATACTTGATACTCACTTTCTAATTTATTTCTTTTTTTGAAAAAATGCATCTGATTGAGTATCCAATCATGTTTAGATTTCTTCAAATATTCTAATACTTTTTTTGCAGTATGTCTTTTAAAAGACTTCATAGATTCAGACAGATCCTTTGCAGATACAATTAAATGCAGATGATTCGGCATTATCACAAAGGAATAAATCTTTAGCATATTTTCATTTATACAGTAATTTAATGAATTAGTGATAATTTGAAATGTATTTTCATTTGTAAAAATTGGAATCCACTCAACAATTGTTGAAGTAGTGAAGTATAATCCATCAGATTCAACTACTTTATATCTACTTTTCATTTCTTTCTCAACTTCTCTCGTTAAAAAGTTATACTTGTTAATGCACTTGATACGTAAGTTTCACTTACGAAAACTTTTCATATTCTTGAAGTAAAACTTCACAAACAATTATATTCGCAAGTATAACTTGCGAAAAAGGATAGTTTTCCATAAACTTTTATTTCTTTATGAAAGTTAAATACAACGGTCTACTAGCTGTTAAAATAGCACCAACAATATAAAACCAATAATCTAAAGAGATGATCTCAGGGATAAGTTTTATGAGAATAATTAGAAAGAACATTCCTGCTAGTTGTGCAAGCTTGATATCCCACAAAGTGAAATGTTTTTTTAACCGATCATTAAAATAATTAACAAAACCCATTTTTCCTCCCTTTCACATTTAGTTTAATTATTTTCTGTGCTTTTTATTTGCAAGTGAAAAATCATTTAATAGTATAAACTTGCAAAAATGTTTTGACCAAAAGACTTTCGTTTCAAAAGTTGCGTTAAATCTAAAAAGGAGAAGGAACTTATGAGATATTTTATTAGAACTCACTGCAAATTTGCCAACACAACTCAATTAAGTCTCTTTCTTTTACTCCCCTGTTAGGGGAATAATACAATTTTTACCATAAAACAAAAATTTAAAATCAGGAGTAAATATAAATGGAATATCCTTTTGAAAAAATAGAGAAAAAATGGCAGAAGATCTGGGAAGATAAAAGGATCTTTAATGCCAACAACGATACAGATAAGAAGAATTACTATATTCTTTCAATGTTTCCATACCCTTCAGGTGCTCTGCACATGGGTCATGTTTCCAATTATTCAATTGCCGATGCGATTACGCGTTACAAGCTAATGCAGGGATTCAACGTTATGCAGCCAATGGGTTATGATTCATTTGGAATGCCGGCAGAAAATTTTGCTATTCAACACAATTCACATCCACGCATTACTACCGATAATAACATTGCAATAATGAGAAAACAATTCGATATGATGGGTTTTGGTATAGATTGGGAACGTGAAGTAAGCACTTGTCATTCAGATTATTACAAGTGGGGACAGTGGTTCTTTAAAAAAATGTACGAGAAAGGGCTGGCTTACAAGAAAACTTCATTCCAGAATTGGTGTGATGATTGTCAGACAGTGTTGGCAAATGAGCAAGTAGAAGATGGTAAATGTTGGCGTTGCAATAGTGTTGTGCGTCAAAAAGAACTTGAACAATGGTTTTTCAAAATTACTAATTATGCAGAAGAATTGTTGGATTTTAGTGGAGTTATAGATTGGCCTGAACGTGTTAAAACAATGCAGACTAATTGGATCGGAAAAAGTTTTGGAACAGAGATTTGGTTCAATTTGGAAAACTCAGAAGAGTTGATAAAAGTATTTACAACCAGACCTGACACAATATTCGGATGTACTTTTATGGCACTTCCACCTGAGCATCCGCTGGTTACAGGCTGGCTGAAAGAAGTACCGGATAATTCCAATATGCACAAATTCTGTGATAAAGTAATGAACGAAGACACTATTACTAGAACTGCAGAGGATACAACTAAAGAAGGAATTTTCACAGGTAAATTTGCAATCAACCCTGTGAATGGTGAGAAGGTGCAGATCTGGATCACTAATTATGTTCTGATGGATTATGGTACGGGTGCTGTAATGGCTGTTCCAACTCATGATCAACGTGATTTTGAATTCGCAAAAAAGTATGAAATCCCAATGAAGATAGTTATTCAAAATCCAGAAAATGATTTAGTTCTGGATGAAATGGCAAAAGCTTATACCGAAACGGGAATTCTCGTGAACTCTGGTAAATTTGATGGAATGGAAAGCTCAAAGTCAATGAAAACTATTTCTGAATGGATGGCTGAAAACAGCATGGGAGAAGAAACTATTACCTACAGACTTCGTGACTGGGGAGTTTCCAGGCAACGTTATTGGGGAAATCCAATTCCAATTGTTTATTGTGATGATTGCGGTACAGTTCTTGTTCCAAATGAAGATCTTCCTATAAAGCTTCCTGAGAATGTTGAACTTGGTAAAACCACTCAAAATCCACTTCTTTCAGTTGATGATTGGGTTAATGTGAAATGCCCAAAATGTGGGAAACCTGCAAGACGTGAAACTGATACGATGGATACATTTGTTGATAGTAGTTGGTACTACGCTCGTTATGCAGATCCTAAAAATGATGATGAACCATTTAACACAGAAATTGCTAATAATTGGTTGCCGGTAGATCAATATATCGGTGGTATAGAACATGCAGTAATGCATTTGATGTATGCACGTTTTTTCCATAAATTTATGAAAGAATTAGGTTTAGTGAATTCTGATGAGCCATTTGCAAGATTGCTTACGCAAGGCATGGTTACAAAAGACGGCGCTAAGATGAGTAAATCTAAGGGTAATGTTGTTGACCCTCAATATATTATAGATCGTTACGGTGCAGATACTGTGCGTGTATTCATGTTATTTGCTTCACCACCAGATAAAGATTCAGAATGGAGTGATGAAGGTGTGAAAGGTGCTTTCAGGTTTTTGAATCGTGTTTGGAGATTGTTTGATGAAAATCTGGATTTGATAAAGGAAACCACAAATTCACACGAATTAGCACAAAATGAAAATGTGGAACTTTCTACAGAAATTAAAGAACTGCGTTACAGTACTCATTTCACAATTAAGAAAGTGTTGAATGATATTGAAAACAGAATGCAGTTTAATACAGCCATTGCTGCTGTAATGGAGCATCTGAACAATGTTTACTCTATTAAGAATGTAGATAATTTGAATGAAGCTGATAAAAGTATATTCGTAGAAAGTTGTGTCGCTATTCCACATTTGATGTATGTTTTTGCGCCACACTTAAGCGAAGAACTTTGGAAGTTGATTGGAAAAAAAGATCTGCTTCATGAAGCTGGATTAGCTGAATTCAATGAGAAGTATCTGGTTCAGGATGAGATAACTTATGTTATTCAGATCATGGGTAAAGTTCGTGGTAAGATAAATGTATCGGTTGATGCAACTGATGATGAGATAAAGAAACTAGCTTTGGAAGTGGAGAATGTACAAAAATTATTGGAAGGAAAAGAAATCAAGAAAATGATAATTGTACCAAAGAAGCTGGTAAGTATAGTCGCTAAGTAGTTGGTTTGCTAAAGATTAAAAACATTAGTAATTAGTCTTTAAGGCACAATTAATAGAAAATATAGGAAGGGTGATTTTCAGATCACCCTTTTTCTTTTTTAAATTAATAATCTATAATGAAAATCCTACATTTATTATAGGAATGAATGGATACTTACTGGGACGAATTATATTGAAAAGACCAATTTGAATGCCAAAAATAGAATCTGTCACGTTGATAAACCCAGCTTGAATTCCTTTAACCCTTTTTGCGCGATTATAAAACCCAGCTTGAATTCCATACATATCATTGTCAGACCAGTTTATTAATCCTGCATCAATTCCATATACTGACTTATTTCTACCATAAATAATGTTTAATCGTAATCCGGTTACAATATTAGATTCATGAGAAAGCTGAAGTGGATTTGCAAAAGATATTTGGAATGGAGTATTTCTGGTGGTGAACTGTTGAACCTTATCATCAGTTAAAATTTTCATCTCTGTGATTGAATGTGAATCTCCAAAAAGCTGATAAGCGAGTTTATTCATACCTGCACTTAGCAGTTCATCAAGGCTGCCTTGATGATCGATTGATGAGGAATTTAGAATCTCACCAGTTTTTACATCGATAATCTTTGCTGTAACAGTATATGTCTTACCAATGAAGCTAGCGCTCCCGCTAACGATCTGCTCTACTCCAACTAATTTGCCAAGTTCTATAATACTATCGTCAGAAATAAATCCAGTTTGCTGAAATCCTTGTTCTAAAATGATTTGGTTTAAATTTTCTCTTTCATAAACTTTAATTGAATCAAGCTTGACCAGGATGTTACTAAATCTATCTGTTAATATCGAAGCGTCATTTGAAGAGATACCTTTCGCTTGAAAATTAACAACAGTGAGTTTAACCTGAGCATTAAGAAAAAATGCGAGAATCAAGAAAAAGATAAGTGTGTAGATCTTTTTATAGTAATACATATTTTCATCCTTATAAAATATTAATAATTTTGCTTAAAAAATTTTGATATCCACGAGTCAAGTAATAATAGTTTTTTATGAGAAAGTCAGAAGATTTGCCAGATCAGGATTAACTATGTTTCACTTAAATAACAATTGTTTCAAAAAATTGGTGCAGAAGGGGGGACTCGAACCCCCACAAGCTATTGCTCATTAGACCCTGAACCTAGCGCGTCTACCAATTCCGCCACTTCTGCATATGCAATTGAAGAAAAAAGACACCCTTGCAGAGTCAAGAAAAAATAAAATTCCAACCAATTGCAATATTTATCAATTTCCTATAAGATCCAAGAGGTTTTTAATTGACAAATATCAGCTGTAATTGAAATTCCAAAAAGTGAAAATTAGTAAATGAGGAATAAATGGCATATTTGATATTAGCAAGAAAGTACAGACCACAAACATTTGATGAAGTATATGCACAAGATCATATAACAAAGATACTTAAGAATACAATTGAAATGGATAGAACCGCACAGGCATATCTTTTTACAGGACCCAGAGGTGTAGGAAAAACATCATTAGCAAGGATCTTTGCGAAAAGCCTGAACTGCCTTAACGATGGTCCAACAACTTCTCCTTGCAACGTATGCCAAAATTGTACCGAGATAACACAAGGAAATTCCTCTGATGTTATTGAGATCGATGGTGCATCCAATACAGGTGTAGAAGATATTCGTGATCTGCAAAAAGAGCTGATGTATGCACCCGCTAATTCAAGAAATAAGATATACATTATTGATGAGGTTCACATGCTCTCTAAGAATGCCTTTAATGCGCTTCTTAAAACATTGGAAGAACCACCTCTGAACGTTGTATTCATCTTTGCTACAACCGAACCTCATAAAGTTATTCCAACAATTATATCAAGATGTCAAAGATTTGATTGTAAAAGAATTCCCATTCCAGCAATTATAGATCGGTTGAGTTCAATCTGTAAGATAGATGGAATATCAATTGATCCTGAAGCTTTATTTGCAATTGGGAAGAAAGCGGATGGTAGTATGCGTGATGCGTTGTCACTGATGGATCAGGT
>JABIME010000090.1 GCA_018654125.1 Candidatus Cloacimonadota bacterium | reverse complement strand
TGCAGGTATTTGAATTTTAGCTTTTGTTTGTGGATTTACACCTGTACGAGCATTTCTGTGGTTAACTTTAAAAGTACCAAAACCTACTAATGAAACTTTGTCACCTTTTTCTAATGCGAGTGTAATACCATCAATAATAGCGTTTAAAGCGAGATTTGCAGCTTTTTTTGTTACACCTGCTTCTTCAGCAATTTTAATAATCAAATCTTGTCTGTTCATTCATATCCTCCTTATTTATTGGGTTAACAAACATGCATTTAGTTTTTCCGTTTGTAAAATATCTTGTCAATAAAAAAATCTATAGATAGCCATTTTAAAAGGGTTTTTATGGTATTCAGCCATAACGTTTTTTAAGAAATTTAAAATTCTTCATGGGGTAACTCTATGATATACAGACCTTTAAGTCATTAACACGATTAACTAATAATAGAATAATATTATATTAAACAAAATCTAATTGCATTTCATTAATAAATAAGGACTTCCAGTTATTAACTTCTATTTTACTGACAGTAATTCGTGAATTTTAATTATAATTTTCTTTCCTTTAACTGTCGCATCATCAATAAAGTTTGCATTAATTTTATCTTTAACTTGTTCAAAAGTGCTATCGCTTATTATAATATTGTTCTCTGTTTCATAATCTCTAGTTAATGCTTCAATTCTCGCACCAGCATTCATATTATCGCCTATTGCAGTATAATCAAAGATCTGCTCAGATCCTAGATTACCAACAGTAACAACTCCAGTATTAATTCCAATTCCAATTTCAAACGGATCACGATTCTCTGATTCCCATTTTTCTTGCAATTCATTCATTCTCTGTCTCATTTCCAAGGCAGTTTTACATGCATAAAAAGCATGATCTTCAAGTTCTACCGGCGCACCAAACATTGCTACAATCTCATCTCCGACAAACTTATCGAGCGTTCCTTTATTTTCTGTTATGATATCAACCATTTCAGTTAAATATTCTCTTAATATATCAACTGTCTCTTTTGGTGAATGACTCTCTGTATAAGGTGTAAAAGCTACGATATCAGAATAAAGAACAGTTACCTCTCTTTGAACCCCGCCATATTCCAATTTTTTAGGATCTTTTATGAGTTCTTCAACTAATTCAGGTGCTATATACTGTCCAAAAGCTTGTTTTATGAATTTTCTTTCTCTTACTGTTTGAATATATTGAGTAACCAAACCAACAATATAAATAATAATAATAATAACTGGAATTTCTAATATTGGAATCAACATCTGTTTTGTGCTGAATAGAAAATATGAAAACCATATATATACAAATATTAAAACAAGATTAATAAAAACAGAAATGGTTGGTCTTATTAATGAATTAACAATAAAAAGCAACATTGTAAAAAATAATATAAATAACAAATATGGTATTATTGGGAATCGCTTTAGGAAGTCACTTCGCAAAACTGTCTCTAAAAAGTTTGCGTGTATCTCTACACCCGGCATCAATTGGTTGTTTTCAGAGAAAAATGGAGTATGGTGTGTGTCATGGAATTCTACCGCTGTAAGACCGATAAGAACGATCTTATCTTTAAAGTTATCGGCAAGTCCGTAATATTGATCGAGGTTGGTTTCAATCTCTTTTTCAAAATCAGTTGTAAAAGTACTGTCATCAATTACATCTGCGTAATCATATGTACTGAAGGTTCTTGCAGGACCATAGAAGTTTATTAAAGCACTTTTAGAAGTAACCTTAGGAATGTAGTTACTTCCAATTTTGAAGAATTTTGGGTAATTATGTATTTCTTCAGATTGTAGATCAATATCAAAATGGTGAGCTATTGCAATAGCACCGATAGAAAGTTTAATCTCTTTTGCTCTCTTTTGGAACAATTCGTAACGTCTTACAAATCCATCAGGATCTGCTGAAATATTCACTGTTCCCCACTTTGTACCTGTTTGAATTAGTAGAGGAATGGGAGACAACAACTGCTCTCTAATAGAATTATCGTACTGCGTACGGATTAATTTCCCTGACAAAATTATATTATCATAATTTGCAATTGCAGAAGCCAGCTTAGAATCTGCATTAACGTTAGTTCTCTCAGTAAATTCAATATCAAATATTATTTGTTTTGCACCCGCTTTCTCTAAATTCTCAATAAGTCTGGCATGGTATTCACGTGGGAATGGCCATCGTTCATTTAATGTGTTGAATGTATCATCACCAATTTCAACAATAACAATATTATCTGAGGTCTCTTGTGCACCTCGCAGCAAGAAAAAAACATCACTAGCCTTATGTTCAAGATTAATCCAGAAATTTGTTATAAATAAAATTCTAAAAATAACAAATACAACAAAAGAGATAACAATGTATTTAATATACTTCATATTTTTTAGAATTTCTGAGAGATTTTCATTTTAAAGTTTAATCTCGAATAATCAGCAGTTGGTTCATCTGTATTCTGATACATTTTTAAGCCTGCATCAGCTGTAATGTATGAGTTTGAAGCTATTTCATAACTTGAGCCTATATTAAACATTTGAGCAGCTTGTGAATCAATATCACCTTTAAACATGTTATAACGGAAATCAACATAAGGTTTTAGCCTACTTTCTAATAGGTCAAATTCTCCACGCATAAATATCGAATTATAATTGGAAGTTTCTTCAATTAAAGTTAAGTCTCCAAGTTCATTTACTAAATTAGAGTTATCATTCAATGTTAATGTGTAGGAAACCAAAGTAGTTATAGGTAAATTATCGAACATTGTTTTTGCACTAAGCGAGATGTTGTTCCTATTATACTCAAATGTTTCACTAGCATCATCTTTATTTAACGAGTTTGAGAAATTGAAAGAGAAACGGGTTGGGGCATTAGTTATCTGTTTAACCAGGTATCCTGTTCCAAAACTAATTATTGTAGATCGGATATCAACAGAAGTATTGGATGGGTCGTCATCGTCAGGAATAAATCCATCTTCAGAGCCGCTTGTGTTTAAATTCAGATTAAAGTACATTTGGTCATTTGGTTTGTACATTGCTTGCGTAAAGATAGCAGATGAAGTGGAAGTATTATCTTTTGTGTCATCTACATTATCTGATGATAAATTAAATCCAAAATTCAAAGCAAGTCTGTTATTAATCAACATTAGATTATCACTAAAAGATATGATCATCGCATCTTTTTGTAGATAGTTAGTAGATAACGAGTTAAAACTTGAGCCTATATTTGTGAAAGTAATATTAAGAAGATTCCTATAAACAAATAGACGCAAATAAGATTTTAAAGCAATGTTTGTTATTCCTGGCTTAATGGGAACCATTGACTCATTAATTACAAAAATATTTTCAAAATCCACTGGATCAAATGGCAGGTCGATTTCTGATGATTCC
>JABIME010000089.1 GCA_018654125.1 Candidatus Cloacimonadota bacterium | reverse complement strand
GTTATGTCCGGTGGTTTATCTATTAATATTACACCGAAATCTGACATTGTTTACAATTGTTCCCGGATATCTTCCAATAATGTAGTTTTCAGTTCTTCCAAGCTGCCCTTCATTTCGCAACCCGAAGCTTTTTTATGTCCGCCACCGCCATATTTAACAGCAATTTTGTTCACATTTATATAATTTGAACGCAAGCTTATGCGATATCTTTTCTTTACTACTTGGTGATAAAGAACTGTAACTTTCACATTATGAGTTCCCTTAACCCATCTGGTTAATTTTGAGTTTCCCTCATGATCTACCCTGTTTCGCTTAAGCATATCAACATCGGCATGCATAAACAAGATCTGATCTTTATCATACGTTTCTATGGTAGATAGAACTTCACCAACAAAACGGATCTCATTTGCTGGTTTATTCAGTAGGAATAACTCAGTAATTCTTCCGGGATTGATCTTGTATTTCATAAGTTGAGAACATATCAAGAATGTATCTTCATCAACATTTTGATTAAGGAAATTATCCGTATCATTAAGTATAGTTGTGTAAATTGCTTTTGCTATATAATTTGCAGATTCTTCAGCAAATTCATTAATTTCATCTTTGAACATATTGTAAATAATTGCACCTGCCGAAACAGCTGAAGTATTAATATAAGTATCTGCATCATCGATAGGTTCACTTAAAATGTGATGATCAATAGCTATTATTTTCTTTGCTGTTGGAATTAAAAGTTCACAGCTTCCAATACGTTCTACTTCATGACAATCCAAAATTATTAGTAGGTCATAGATCATGTATTCCGACAAAGCTTTAGCTCTCTTAAATCCATCTAGAAAGTCATAAATTTCTGAAGGTTCATCTTCTAAGATCACATCTGAGTTGATATTCTGATGTAGTAAAATTTCCTGTAAAGCAAGACAAGCAGGGAAGCCATCTCCATCAGGATTTTTATGAGTAAGAATTGCTATTTTTGAGTAATCATTAACTGCTTTAAGAAGATTTTTTTTGATGTCAGATAGTTTCTTAATGATCATTATTTTCTTTTTTCTCCGCTTTAATTTTTGCGAATATTTTATCGAGATCGCGAGCATCTTCTTCTAGCTTATCATACTCAAATATGATCTCAGGAATTTTCCTCATAAATTTTGCTTTTGCAATTTCATTTTTAAGAAATCCGCTACTTTTTTGTAACGATTTAAGAACGTATTCTGTTTTTGTTTCATCGAAATGTGAAAAAAAAATTCTTAGATATGAAAGATCATTTGTGAGTTTAACTCCAGTTATTGTAACCATCGTAAGATTGTTATCACGAAGTTTAAAACTAATTGTAGTGCTAAGAAGCTTAAAAAGTTCGCTCTCTAATCTTTTTATTCTTATTCTAGCCATTATATACTAAACCTACTTATTTAAGCTTTCTTTTAACTTCTTCAATAATGTAATTTTCTATTATATCAGCTGTTTTTATATCGTTGAAATTCTCTATTCCAATTCCACCTTCAGTACCAGCTTTTAATTCTTTTACCTCTTCAGAATAATGTTTCAATGAAGATAATTTGCCTTCGTGAATAATGATATCATTACGATAGATCCTTACAACACCTTCATTTCTAACAACACCTTTTTCAACTGCAACCCCAGCGATCGTTCCGATTCCTTTTATTCTAAAAGCTTGTTTAACGACAGCAGTTCCCAAATATTTTTCAACAAATTTTGGTTTCAGCATTCCCGTCATCGCACTTTCAATTTCTTCAATCGCTTCATAGATGATCTGATACAATTTAATTTCTACTTTTTCATCTTCAGCCAGTTTTTTGGCAGAAGTTCCTGCACGTACATGGAAACCAATAATTATCGCATCAGATGCCGAAGCCATATTTACATCAGCTTCATTAATACCACCAACTGCTTTACGAATAATATTCACTGCAATTTCTTCTGTGCTAAGTTTTTGGAACGAATCACATAAAGCTTCCACAGAACCATCGGTATCTGCTTTCACAATAAGCTTGATCTCGCTCATTTGATCTTCTTTAATTCGTTGAAATAAATTATCAAGATTAGTTTTTGTTTGGAACTTCTCGCGTTCTCGTCGGATATTTCTTCTTTCTGCACTGATTTGACGTGCCTTTTTCTCATCATCTACTTTATTTAGAATATCACCTGCTTTTGGAACTTTATTCAAACCGTAAAGTACACCAACATCAGCAGGATTAAGTTCATTAATTTCGTTTCCTCTTTCGTCCTCGATCTTCCTGATGTGTCCGTATGTTGCTCCACAAACAACACTATCAGATTTCACAAGCTTTCCTCTCTGCATCAATATTGTTACAATCGTTCCTTTTCGCGAATCTTTTTTAGATTCAATAACAATTCCTTCACCATTGATATTAACAGGAGCTTTTAACTCCATCATTTCTGTAGTAAGTAATATTGATTCCAGCAGATCATCAATGCCTTCACCTGTTTTTGCAGAGCACTCAGTCCACATAACATCTCCACCGTAGTCTTCCAGCATAATATTATGCTTCATCAGATCAGAAATAGTTTTATCTACATTTGCATCTTTAAGGT
>JABIME010000088.1 GCA_018654125.1 Candidatus Cloacimonadota bacterium | reverse complement strand
CATATTCAGGCAGATATTTTCATTAAAGATATAGAAAGAGAGCTTATTAACAGCGGGAAAGTAAAATTTGTTGCTGGTATAAAAGAGCGAGATGATGTTCGAGAAGAGAGAATGGAACAACAATCATATGCGAGTGATGAAACAGCTAAAAGATTAGCAGCCGAATCTGGAGCTGATTTTATGCTTCAAGGTGGCATAAAGTCTAATACAGACGCAAGTGGTGGAAAGGCAGTAAAATTTTACCAAGTTGATCTTGAACTTATAAATGTAGAGTCAAACGAAAAGGTTTGGATCGGATCGAAAGAGATTAAGAAATACGTTAAGAAAAACAAAGTTAAGTGGTAGGCTGTAATGAACAAAATCCTTAGAGTATCTCTGACTTTAATAGTATTGTTTACCTTAAGTTGTGCAAGTACTAAAAGTTCGAAGTCACAATTTGTAGGGATCAACGAAAAACTGATTTCTCATGATTATCAAGGTGCACTCAATCAAATAGAATCTGCTAAAGAAAAGTTCTATAAAAAGAAAGAAAAAGCTCTTTATTATGTGGATGCAGGAATGCTTCATCACTATAATGGCAATTATGAGCAGAGTAATGTATTACTTTCCAAAGCAGAAATAGCTTTTGATGAACTTTATACAAAAAGTATTGGTCGTGGTGCAGCTTCAATGCTCTTAAATGATAACGTTCTAGAATACTCGGGAGAGGATTATGAGGATATTTATCTCAATGTGTTTAAAGCACTTAATTATGTTAAGTTAGATAAATTTGATGATGCCTTTGTTGAGATCAGAAAGATAAATGAGAAACTTTCTTTGCTTGAACAAAAGCACAAAAAGATGGCAAAACAGTTCAATTCATCTAAAGATAAAAAGAAGAACTTTGAAGCAGGTAAAAATAAGTTTCATAACTCTGCACTTGGAAGATATTTAAGTATGTTGCTATACAGGGCAGAGGGTAAGATGGATGATGCCAGGATCGATAAAGAAAAAATTGATGAAGCATGGCAGTTGCAATCACATATTTATAATTTTAGCAAGCCATCATTAAGCAGCTATCTAAACAGATCTGACAAAGCTAAGATCAATGTGATATCTTTCACTGGTCGTGCTCCCGATAAAAAAGCAAATACACTCTATATTCACACAGAAAAGGATCTGATCGTAATTGGCACAACTAAAGAAAATCCCCGTGGTAAGCAAAGCTTGGAAACTCTGGATCTCATTAATTGGAGTGATGTAAAGAAAGGTTATCACTTTAAATTTCAACTACCATTTATGAAAACGAGAAAATCTAATATTGGAAGAATAGAAGTTATTGTTGATGGCAATTCTGCTGCTGATCTTCAACAGATAGAAGATATTGAAAAAGTTGCACTGGAAACATTTTCGATAAAGGAACCGCTTATTTATTTGAAGACTATCACGAGAACTGTGATAAAGGGACTTTTCGCAGCAAAGCGTAAACAGGAAATGGAAAAGAAAATAAATAATGAACTTTTGGGATTTGCTGCCAGATTAGCCACTGATGCAATTGTAGATGCAACTGAAAATGCTGATCTCAGAATTTCACGATTCTTCCCAGCAAAAACTTCTATTACCGAAATAGAAGTTACTCCCGGTATACATAACATAAAAATTAAATACTATTCTAAAAATGGTTCTGTGCTTTTTGTTGATGATCTTGGAGATAAGGATATTACAAGATCAGGATTGAATCTATTTGAATCATTTTATTTAAATTAGGCATTATTAAGAGAGGAAACATGAAGAAATCAATTTTATTGGCTATAACTCTAATTCTAATACTTTCGTGCGCTGCTCATGCTAAAAAGCGGAAAGGTTCAAAACCGGAATGGTTGAAAAATCCAAGAGCTGTATACTCGGAGCAAATGTACCTTACTGCAATTGGAGAGGGTGATTCAAGAAGCGACGCAGAAAATATGGCTTCTGGGAATTTGGCTAGAACATTTGAATCTAATGTGAGAGCCGAAGAGACTGTGAATCAGCGCTATATGGAACTTACTAAAAATAATAAAACAGATGTAGAAGAGCAAACCGATGTAACAAAAAGTGTAAACATACAATCTCAGCAAACACTTTTCAATATTCAATTTGGAGAAAATTTTACTGATGATATGGGTCGCATTCATACAATTGCTTATCTAAATAGGATGAAAACAGCAGAGATCTATGAAAGTAAAATAAACAAAAATGCTGAACAAATTTCTTATTTTGTTGGAATTGCCAATGAAACTTATGATCCATTATTAAATTATGCTTCACTAAGTGCTGCATCTGCTGTGAGTTCTCATAATGAAATTCTTCTTGCTCAGCTCACCATAATCTTCCCATCTGCTATTGATATGCTTGAAATAAACT
>JABIME010000087.1 GCA_018654125.1 Candidatus Cloacimonadota bacterium | reverse complement strand
TGGGTATAATTGCTTGTGGATTAGCTTATAACTATTTATTAGAAAATTATGATGAATGTAATTATCCAATTTTAAAGATCGGCCAATATCCGCTTCCAAGAAAGCAAATAAATAAGATCTTTGATGAATGTGATGAAATTCTTATTTTAGAAGAGGGGATGCCGTTGGTTGAAGAGATGCTAAAAGGATTTTTGGGAAATCCCAAAATTCATGGGCGTTTAGATGGAACTTTAGATAGAGATGGAGAATTGAATCCTAAAAAAGTTAGAAAAGCTCTTGGGCTTCCTGAACTTGAAAGTAAAGATATACCTGAAGTTGTAGCTGGAAGACCTCCTGCGCTTTGCGTTGGATGTCCTCACACCGATTCTTATAAAGCATTAACCGAAGCGCTTGAAGAATATGGAAAAGGTCATGTCTTCTCTGATATTGGATGTTATACTTTAGGTTATTTATCTCCACATAATGCAATTGATACTTGTGTTGACATGGGTGCTTCTATTACAATGGCAATCGGTGCTGCTGATGCTGGATTCTTTCCGGCTGTAGCTACAATTGGCGATTCTACTTTTGGTCATTCAGGTATTACGGGACTTTTAGATGCGGTAACACAGAAAGCAAATGTTGTTATTGTTATTTTAGATAACGATATAACCGCAATGACAGGTATGCAGGATTCTCAAGTAAATGGAAGAATTGAGCAGATCTGTGAAGGTTTGGGTGTTGAGAAAGAACACATTAAAGTTATCAATCCACTCTCAGCATATCATGAAAGTAATGTGAAAGTATTCAAAGAAGAAATTGCATACAATGGCGTTTCAGTTGTTATTCCACGAAGACCTTGTATTCATGTATTTGCGAAAAAGAAAAAATAAATAGGAGCTTATAATGAAAAAAGATATAATTCTAGCAGGTGTTGGCGGTCAGGGGATCTTATCTATTGCTGCGATTATTGGTACTGCAGCTATCGAAAGTAATCTCCATTTAAAGCAAGCAGAAGTTCACGGAATGAGTCAACGAGGAGGAGATGTGCAATCTCACCTTAGAATCTCAGATAAACCTATCCATTCGGATCTTATTCCTAATGGGGGAGCAGATCTTATTATTAGCGTTGAACCAATGGAAGCTTTGCGATATTTGCCATATCTATCTAAGAATGGATGGCTTATTACAAATACTAACGCATTTGTAAATATTCCAAACTATCCAAATTATGATGAATTAATGCAAACAATAAAAGCATTTAAACATCATATTGCATTAGATGCAGATAAAACTGCGAAAGATATTGGTTCACCTCGTTCTATGAATATGGTAGTTCTAGGTGCAGCATCAAAGTTTCTGGATATGCCCTATGAAAAATTAGAAGCTGGTATTAGAGCAATATTTGGAAGAAAAGGTGATAAGATAGTAGAGGCAAACTTAAATGCTATGAATGCAGGTAGAGAAATAGCAAAATAAATTAATTTGAATAAAAAAAAGGCACCATTTGGTGCCTTTTTTTGATTATAAAATTATATGAGTAGTTCTTTCCGTGAGAACATCCTAGTATAGTTTTTGTGATCCTTCGATCGTCTTCCGCCAATTCTACCACTTTTTCTTCTGTCAGTAGAACCATATCTTGCTGTATGAACACTTAACCTAAAACCCTCAAGATCAGATTTATCGAGCTGCAAAATTGCTACTTCTGCTTCTTTTTCATGAGGCATCACAGCATAAGCCATTTCATCCTCAATCTTTAATGATTCAACCTCTCCAAATTTTTCCAATCTTTCTCTTAGTTGATGTGAATCTATACTTTTACAAATATTTCCAATAAAAATCTGCATTTTACCTCTTAATTATATATTTATTAATTTTTTACTTCAGGAAGATCCGATTGACGTCTTCCTCCGTATCTGTTTGTAGTTCTTCTATCATTATTTCTAAAACGCGCTTGATGTACGCTAAGCACAAGCCCAAAATGTTCCTTATTATCAAGTGCTGAAATTGCATCCCATGCTTCACTCTCATTTGGCATATCTACAAACGCAAAAGCTTTCCATTCTCCATTAATTCTATCGATGAGGATATTAACAGATTTAACATATCCATAATCTGAAAATAATGACATCAAGGTTTCTTTCCCTACATCACGGGTCATATTACCAACGAATATTTTCATCATCATTTCTCCAATCATCTTAATAAACTTTTCACTGTTTGAATTTTGGAGGTTTAAAACTTATGTCAAGAATAACTTTTTTCTTTACATATTTGCAATACTAGCTCTCTTAGAGATTGTATCGTATAAGGAGGAAAATTTTGAGAAAAATATTAATTCTGCTAGTAGTAATAATTGGTTTAGGAGCATGTGCAAGGCAATCGGATCTTACTATTTATAATGATACCGGACAATCAATTCAAATTATTCTTGGAAGCACAATCCATCAGGTTTTTCCGACCGATCCTCCTGCAGTAGAAACATGTTATCTTAATTCCTTTATTTTATTTGGAGAAACAAAAGAAGTTCCTATTATTATTTATGGTCAAATTTATCTTGAGCATAAAGATTTTCATATGAAGATGAAACCTGGAAAAGATAGATCGTATCATGTAGAATTAGATCGGGCAGGTATTCAAATAAGCAATCCTTCAATATACCCGATAACTGATGTACAGCTTAAAAAAGAAGATGGCGATTGGGAATATGCTCTTGGATTTCCTTTTGGTGTTTTTTCTGAGGAGTTAAGTCCAACAATATCTGTGTCAGCAGATTATGACTATATCAAAATAGCATATAATATTGGTTTTGAACAACATGAGTATTTTGAAGATGCAATTGAATTAAATATTGGAGAAACGACAACATACGTTTTTGAAGGTAATTAGATTATATTTCTAAGGATCTCTCTGTTTTTTGTAATATCAGGATGAGTTTGTTTTTTGCCGAATTCTATTCTACGAGAATCAAATCTTAATATTATCTCGGGAATTATCAATTCCCACTCCAATGGATTTATCATTCTTTTTGCTTTATAAGTGCTGATAACTTGTTCAAAAACATGTTTGAACTTTACAGAGTTATAAGCTGATGCCCAAAATAAAAGGAAATGTATTAGATCAGTTTCCGGATAATCGTATACCCACTCACTAAAATCAAGCATATAGTATTTCCCTTCTGCAAAAAGATAATTTTTAGGATTGTTATCGTAATGGCAGATACACTTACCATTTTTAGATTCAAGTGAATGCAGGTTAATAAACAATTCAGTGATCTTTGCGAAATTGGGTTGTGCAAGATCCATTACAGGAGTACCCTCAATATACTCCAGCATCAATGTATTTTTACCGTCATTATCAATAAGTTTAGGTGTAAAAGGGAGTCTCTTTTTATAAATATACATTTCTTTCTTAAACATTTTTGGTGAATCGCATATTTTAATAACTTGTTTTTTTTCTTTATTGATAATTATTTCAGTTTTCATGATCAATCTCGAATCTTTATATCTATGCTATCACCATCTTGATAGCCTTTTAAATTCTTTACATAGGCCTTTATAACATCCCTTAATGTCTTTTGAACATAAGGAACAATATTTAGATCTTTGCCACCTATCTCGATTTCAATATCAAGATTTCTATCTGTTTTGCAATCTTCACGAGAATTTCGTCCTGCTAAAATGCCAGAAACCATTTCCCTGCAATTTATTCCACACTCTCCACAACATTCAAGTTTAGGAAGGGGAAGTACGTGAAATACTTTTTCAATTACCAGATCTGTAAGTTCATTCATTTGGTTTTTAGAATTAAACGCTTTAAAATCTTTATATTTATCATGATCATTAGCATAAATTCCAGAAATTGCAAATACAGTACCATCGATAAGCTCTTCTAGCTGTTCTTCATCTTTTGCACAAATGATGCGGGGAAGAGCAACGTTTTTCATTCCTTCAACAACTACAAAATCACTTTTAAGATTTGAAAGCATTTCGTTCAATGAGAGCTGTCTATTCCAAATTTGATATGTTTCAGAAATACCTCTGGCAATAACGGTATCACCACTTGCCTGCGCATGTTTCCAACTATTACTACCCTCTTTTTCCATTGTGAAATTTTCGTTATGGATATCCTTAATAGAGGTGACTGTAAACCCTCGCTCTTTAAGATTTTTTATTAGTTCTACTGTAACTGTAGTTTTGCCAGTATGGTGATATCCAGCTACGCTAAAAACTTTCATATTTATTTGAGCTCCATAAGTTATTTTAGTTTATAATATTGGACTATATTATTTTTCCCAATTCTTTTTCCTTCGTATAAAGCTTTATCTGCTCGTGTAATGCATTCATCAATTGTTAATTCATCAGAAAAAGTACACAATCCAAAAGTCATGGTTATTTGTAATGAGTCATCCTCATATTTTATTGCACTACTTTCAATTTTTTCTCTTATCTTTTCTGATATTATCTCTCCACCTTTGTGATCTGTACCTGGTAATAAAAATAGAAATTCTTCTCCACCCCAACGTGCACAAATATCTTGTTTTCTTATTGTTTTAGTCATAAGTTTAGAGAGTGAAACAAGAACCTTGTCACCAGCATCATGACCGTATGTATCATTAACTTTTTTAAAATCATCAATATCACTAATAACAAGTGTAAATGGTTCCGCATTTCTTCTGAATCTAATTATCTCGTAATCGATATTCTCTAATACTGCGCGTCTGTTGGGTAGTTGCGTTAGTGGATCAGTTTTTGCAATTTTTTCAAGCTCGATAGTATGTTTTTGTTTCATCCTGAATTTACTAATGAAAACAATTGCAATAACTAGTACTAATATGGCAACAATTACAATTGCAATCATGAATAGACGTGTTGTTCTTTTCTCTTTTTCCTGTTGAATTATTTTTCTGTTATTATCTTCTCTCTCTTCTTTTAGATTTTCAATTTGTCTTCTTTTTTCATCATTTTCTAAATTAGCAATTCTTTGTTGTTGATCACTTTCTTCTTTGAGTAGCTCTATAGTTTGTTCTTTTTCTTCAATTTGTTCTACTGCTTTTTTTGTGATCTTAGTTATCTCTTTAGTAGTTTCAGCTTTTTCCAGTTCATGTTTTATCTCAATATCGCTTATAATTGTTTCAACATGTTCTTGGGCAAGAACAGATTTTAATGAATCTTGTTGCTCAGTATATTGCTTAAAATAGGCTAAGGCTCTATCCTCATTGCCAATAATATTGTAATATTCATAATTAAAAAGAATCTTATTATTATTTATCTCCTGATTCAATTTTTCATTTGTATCTGCAAATTTTTGTATATATTCATATGCTTTTTCTTTTTTCCCTGTTTCTTTGTAGATACTGCCTAAAGCTTCATATGTTCTAACCAAGCTTTCAAGGTTATCAATTGCATCATAATTCTCTGCGGCAGTTTTATAATGCTGTTCTGCAAATTGAAAATTTTTATTATGAAGGTCTATTTCTCCTAATTTTTCATTAGTTAAAGCAAAACTGCTTTTATTATTAAAATTCTCGTGTTGTACTAACGATTGCTCAAAATTCTGATATGCTCCTTTAAGATCTCCTAATGCATAATATATTTCTGCGATTATGAAATGGCACTTTGCTAATCCAGGATGGTTTTTATGCTCTTTACTAAGATCTAAAGCTTGCACAGCATATTTAAAGGCTTTAACGTTTTCCCCGATATAATTATGATATGTTGCTAAATAATAAAATGCAGCAATTTGAAGATCAAGGTTATTGATTTCTTTAGCTGTATCTAACGACATACTCATGAATTCAATTGCTTTATCATAATTATCTAAATACTTATATGATTCAGCAATATTTTGTAGTTGCTGAGCTTGCTGTAACTTGTTCTTTATGTCGGATGAAGTTCTTAGAGCTTTGATCCCAAATTCTAAACTTGCCTGAGGATAAATTTTCCAATACGATCTCTGTAATTCATCTAATATCAAAACTCTTTTTAAGCCATGAGCTGAATTCAGTTCAAGCTTTAGATTGTCTAATCTGGTAACACTATAAATATTTATAGTTAAAACAATTAATAATGCAATAAATAATGATCTCTTCAAAATTATCCTCTCAAAAAATATATATTATGGTTGGATTATACCAAGCCAATCTCCCAGAAGAAATTGTAATCTTCCAATTAGGAGCGAAATACGAGCCATTGCAGTGTAACCAAAAGCAGCACCAAAACTTACCATCAGAAAATAAATTCCAATTTTTGCAGAAACTCCTAAAGCACCAGTATGTTTCTTACTAAAATAGAAATAAATGACTCCGGTGATTGTTCCAACTATTAAAAGAATTTGACCAACAATCACAACCCAATTTTCTCCAATAAAGGGATTTATCATTGTTGCAGTTAACTGATTTAGTACATCAGATTTTAAATAACGAAGAAAAAATACACCTGAGGTTGTTCCAATTACCACCGATATAGGGAATCTACTTACCCACTCAGTTTTAGGTATTAAACGCATGAGCATCATTATTCCTAAAATTGCAGGAATGATCTTAATCCAGTTTGCACTGAAATCTTGTGTTAAGGGGTCGTAAAGGTTTGGAATAAGTATAGAGAATACTGTATAAACGAACCAATAACCAGCTGATAGTCCTACGAAAATCTGTTCTGCTGTTTTATAAAAAGGGTTGTCTTTATATAGGAAGCTGAAGATAGCAAATGTAAAAAGTGCACCCAGCCAAATACCTAATGTTGCAAAAAACTGTTCCATTACTTACCTCCCTTTTTCAAAGCTTTCCTATCTCGCCAATAGTTAATATTACCTATTGCGATGAAGATGATTATAATTAAATGCGCAATAGATTGAGCATCCATACCTTTTGTTGCAGATCCGGGAGTTTTAATTAAAGTTTCATACTCCGCTGCTGCTTTCAATCCTGCCAATAATCCCGTAAGCTGTTTCTGTTCATTTATGTAGGGAAGCATAGCAGGTGCGCTTACTCCGGTACATCCACCGGAAGTCGGTCTGCCGTAAGCATCGTGTGCAATTTGTACCCACTCTTTTATTCCAGGAGCTCCTGCAGAAAGCGAGAAAACAAATCCGATGTTACTGAAATTATTTATTCCCTCCATAATTGGAAGTTCATCAATGCTGCTTCCATTCATATCTTTTGGAAAAACCTCGCGGAAGTTTTTTCCCATCGATTGTATTGTAATCATCCCTCCTGCTTTGAAACCAAGATTCACATAATCTTCACCATATTTCAAATCAGGATAATCATCTTTTAGTTGTTCAATGATATCATCTGCCATTTGTACTCCCATTGGCCACATTGCAGTAAAGATGATATTTATTTCTTTATCGAAGCAATGCTTAACAACTGCTTTTGCCATTGGGTGTAATTCCGGCATACTGGCAGGATCATAATCAAATGATAGAAGAGCCCTAGATCCTTTTGGCATACCATCAATAAGGTCGTATACCATATGCACATTCTTTGTGGTTTCTAAGGGAAGTCCTATTGTGAAAATGAGAGGAAGTGCAACACCAAAGAATATTAGTAGGAACAACCAGCGTCTGTCTATCTGTTTAGTTTTCCTCATTATTCACCTCCCAGATATGATCTTTCAATTCCCAGTATTATCCTCAAAGAACTTCCAATAATTCCTAAACCTGCACCTATCATAATTGCACGTTGCCCGGCTGTAGTTGGAAATGTCATAATAAACTCAGATACTTTTGGAAGATGAAGGAAGTTTAATGATTCTGGTAACCAGCCAGTTAGGAGACTTCCAAATGTTGTATTTCCAAGCATAACAAGTACAGCAGAAGTGAGTAGAAGGTTAGATTCTACGGTTCTTCCAATAAAAGCTCTGTATGCTGCTGATGCAATGAAGAAAGCTAAAAGAGAGAACATTGTGGCTTGTAAATGCTGATATACATTATGAAAAAGATAATCGAAAGGTTTATGCCCCAAGGTACTTGTAATAATCTCTCCATGACCTAACATTCCGGCACTCTTTCCGGTTCCCCATAAAAAGCCGAGTGTGACCATTACTACGAAACTAATAAGTGTAATTACATAAAACTGCCAGTCACGTTGTTTATATTGAATCTTTAATATATTTACTTTAAATAAACTTAATTGTCCTAATAGTATTGCAAAACCGGAAATTATTAAAAACCAAATCTCCAGTTCACCCGATAATTGCCCAAATGGTTTGTGCGGAATGAACTCTGAAATGATTAGAATAATTCCAACAGTGAATGTTATTAATAATGGTATCTTTCTTTTCATGTTCTTCTCCTTAATGTAACGCTAAGAAATCTTTGAGGAAGTGAACACCCGAAATTTCCAGTATTATTCCAATTGTTAGAACTACAATAAATATTGCCTTTCCAAAGTCCTGACCCTTAAGGCTTCCAAGTTGATGCGGATCTTTTGATAGATAAGCAGAAGCTGCAAACAGCTCCTCACCAATAAGTGTATAGTCGCAGGCTACCACAAAGAATGGCAATTGGCTTGGCATTGCCGTTCCAGCTGTTTGAATAGCTCCACTGGAGAATCCAGTTTCAGCCAGAATCAATGATTCAGCATAGAATGCACCAAGAAAGAAGTTAGCAGCTGGTTTCTCACGAACAATAATACCATCAACCCCTGCAACATAACCAAACTGGTCATCTGTAAGATAGAAAACCGAATCTGGGTCAAATGCATCGGGACGCCCAGCTTTCATGTAAGCTTCTTTAACAACTTCTTTTGCAGTAGAAAGCACCATAGACCGGCAAACAGGAACGATAAGCTTAGCATCGTATTCTGCAGCTTTCTGGGCTAATCTTCTAAGTAGAGTTAAACCTGCAATTGTTTGCATGTCATCGAGGTCTAATGTGCCTGGAATAAATAGGATGGGTCTGCCCATTTCTGTTGCTCGTCCAACAGATTCATCCATCGATTCCAAACCACCAATCTTTCTTATGTAGAGATCTTTACCGCTTTTAGCCGAAAAAATATAATATACAATAGAAACACTGATTAATAATGCGAGAATAAGAAGTGATATCTTTTTCTTATTAAACCATTGAGAAGATGAGCTTGCAGTTGTTCGAACTATATGTAATACTTTACCATTCTCATCTAATGCGGATAATCTGTAATTATATTCGATTCCCGGATCTATATCAGTTCCGTCTTCAAAAGTTCCTACAACTTCCTGTGAACTTGTAATGATTATTAGATCAGAATCTGGTGCTTTTCTCTCAATAATGATCTTGGATGCTTCAATTTGAGATGTATCCCAAGATAATATCAATGCTGCTCCATCATCGTTTGGCTTATCTTTGATATTAAATGAAATCTCTTGAGAGAATAAAAAACACGAGATAAAAATGAAAAGAAAAATTAATGTTTTCTTCATATTTGCTCCATTTATAATTTTTGAACAATATTGAAATATTAAAAAAGTAAATAAGATATGTTTGTCAAATTAAAAAATATGATAAGATTAATATATTTAAAAATATAAAAAATATAATAATTTGAATAGTGAGATCATACCACTTTAATTTAGCTTCATAAATGAATGTTCTTTCTGGGAATAATCTGAAAGCTCGTAATTCTAATGAAATTGATCGATATTTAACTTCGGAGATAGCTCTAGCAATAACCGGAAATACAAGTGCTGAGTATATCTTAAATCGTTTTATTATTGGTGATTTTGAGATCTCTATCCCGCGCAGGTTAAGGGCTTCTTTACTTACAATAAACTGCTTATGGAATATTGGAATGAAATGAATGACAGAAGCAACCAGAAAGGAAATCTCATACGGGATCTTCCAACTGCGAAATGCAAGAATGTAATCGTAATATGGGATATCTAAAAGCAGACCAGCTATAAGCACAATAAGCATAAGACGTAGGGAAGATGAAACACCATAATTTACGCCCAAGCTGGTTATCTTGATAATTCCAAATTGCCAAAGAGTTTCTCCGCCATGCCTGAATAGTATCTGAAATATCATCAGTGTTACAACAACCCTTGATATTATTTTCATTCTATGGGCAAGTCGTGTAAATCTATGTTTAGAGGGTTGAATAATTAATAATAATAAAATTGAAAACAAAAGCAAAGAAGCCTGCATAATTATAGTGTTATAAATAACGGAAAGTGTTGTAATTGCAGAAACTATAACAATAATTGTACGCAAATTTAGAATTGTTGATGAACCGTTTAATACAATTTTTCTCTTCTTCTTTTCCATTATTAATCCATTAGATCTTATTAGAAGAATTCACCTTCTAAACTTAGTACAAAGTTCAATCCTTCACCCGGGAAACCATATTCTTCATCATAATTCAAATCGAATATGTTCTCGACACCAAACATGATTTTATATCTGTCTATCTTCTTATTAAAATAGATTGAATGCAGCCAGTAAGAGGGAAGATCAACATTTTCTTCTGTGTACCTAACGTCCTTCCAAAATGCATTGTATTCCATTTTTACGGAGTATGGAAGTGTAACTCGTTCTGTAAGTCTGGCTGAATGACTTGGGGTTTCAAGTAATTCAGCATTGCTTTCATCTGAATATTTTAGATATGAATAATCGGCTTGATGTTCCCAAATAAAAAACATCTTAGAAGATACTTCGTAGCCGTACGAATAAATCTGATCTATATTTGCGTAAGAACTACCAAGTTTCTCAATTAATCCGGTTATTTGGTTATAAAAAATGGATTGCTGTAGTGAACCGGAAATTAAACCTGCAGAATATGGTATAAGCAGATTTAACTCACTTTTTAATGCTCTTTCTTCTATAAGTGCTTCGTTTCCGCTGCTGGAACTGAACAATTGATGCATTGTTGGATATTTTGTGTTGGAAGAAATTGCGAGCGAGGATTTCCAATTAAGCGAGCTTGTATAATAAATTCCTGCTGATGGTTCGAAATGCGATATCCACTTATCTCGATCATTTTGTTTGAAGAATGATACTCCGCTTCCAAATGTTAAATTGAGTGATCTGTACTCCAATTCTGCTTGCCAGAAACCATTGTGCTTATATTGCTCATTACCAAACCAATCGGGATAATCTCTATTATCTTTTCGTAAATACGACTGCTTTTCAAAACGATATCCAAGTGCAGAATTTAAGTGATCATTGATTTGTAGATCAAATTTCTGATGTACTCCTAAAATCGAGCTATTCAAATGTGAAGGCCATTGAGAATACATTTCACCGGTGTAAAGATTATATTCTGCGTAAGTGTCATCATAGCGGTCGTAATACATGTTTACATCAGATGTAAGATTGTATCTTAATTGGAACGAACCGAGTGCTGAAAGCTGATAGCGTTTCCAGTCGATAAACTCACGTTTTCTATTCTCAAATATGCTTTCCGGAATTTCTTTGGTGTTCATGAAAGAGTATCCTGCTTGGAAACCAATAGAGTGAAAATCGAGAAATGTAAAATTAAGTTTTGATTGCAGATCCCATTGATCTTTAGCGCAATTATCTCGCGCTAATCCATTCTCAAAATTTGTAGGAATAAAATCATCTGAAAGCATAAATCCATCGGTTTGAAAATGAGATGCGTACAACCAATAATCCCATTCACTAAAATCACGAGTAGAAGAAATATATGATTTGTTTGTATTACTTCTTTTGAATTCAGTACCAATTTTTAGCCAAGAAGTATTAGAAGGAGAATCTGTTATTATATTAATTACTCCACCCATTGTATCAGAACCGTAAAGTGATGAGACAGGCCCCTTTAGCACTCTAATCTCTTTTATGTCTGAGACCGGAATCGTGTTGAGGTCAACATTCCCAAAATAACCACCACCAAGCGGTCTGCCATCAAGCATTATTTTTATTTGATCGTTATCAAATCCTCTAATACGCAAGGTGCTACCAGATTTTCCACCTGTGGAAACATGTAATCCATTTATTTTTTCAACAGCTTCTGCAATGTTCGTTTCCGGAAGTGAAAGTACAGGATCAAATTCAATTACTTCAACTGCACCGATAGTCTCTTGTGGCTTATCTGCAATGATTCTAATGCCGTCTAAGGTATAATGCCGCATTTTAGTTTTGAGTGAATCAGCCTCTACTGCAAAAGTTGAATTTACGAATATGAATAACAAGATGAATATGTAAAATATTTTCAAAAGTTCCTCTTACTAAAATTCTTAAATTTTCTGCTTTCAATTAAATAATTATTATCTATAATTTTTTGGAAAAAATCTGCTTTATGGGAAATTATCAAACAGCCCTTTCCTAACGCTTTTCTCTCTTCTAAAATTGACATGAATATTCCGATTAAATTGTTATCGAGTCCTGCTATCGGTTCATCTAATATCCAATATTTATCATAATTTATAAGCAGTGCTGCCAGTCCAATTCGCTTAATTTGTCCTCCGCTCAATTCCCAAAATGGTTTATCTCTCAAATGTTCAATCTTCAATTTTTGCATAATTTTATCTCTTAAATTGGAAGATGTATCTTTCTTCTGTACTTCAAAACCGTGTTGCCATAAAGTAAGATCTTCATCGGGTGTTGTCGCAACCACATTTTGTAATGGTTCTTGTTTAAGGTAGATAATAGAATTTGCTCTTTCTGCAAAAGAAACTAGCTTGAAATCTAGATCATTAAAATGAATATTACCATTGTAATTTACTTCTAATCCACTTAAAATGCGGCAAAGTGTTGTTTTTCCGGAACCATTTGCTCCTTTTAATAAAGTGATCTCATTAATAGGAAGCTCAAGTGATGCATTTGTGAAAATTGAATTTCCGGGCTGATAGGCAAATGATAGATCTTCAATTTTAATACTTTTCATTTAAATTTCCCATCTCAATTGTCTTGTTTGCAAATTTAGCAATATCATTTGTATGGCCTGCAAGAAATATGATCTTCCCACTTGTTGCTAAAGATTTAATCCCACTTGAAACTAACTCCACATACTCTTCAGAAAGTCCTGCAAATGGTTCATCAAGTAGGTAAATGTCGGGTGAAAGTGTTATTATAGAAGCAAGTGTAACTAATTTCTTTTGTCCAAATGATAATGAAGTTGTCTCTTTGTGTCTTAATTCTTCAATATTTAATTTTGTTAGAACATCATCAATTCTACCAATTATTTCATTGGCTGGTACTTTAAGATTTTCTGGAGCAAAGCTAAGTTCCTGCTCGACAGTAGGGAAGAAAAGTTGATTATCTGGATGCTGCATTAATAAGCTTATATGAGGTGCTATTTCGGGTAGAGATAAATCTGAAATATCTTTTTCATTATGAGAAATAGAACCTGATAATTCTCCGGAGAATATTTTTGGAATAACTGTGCAGATAATGTTCAATAGTGTAGTTTTACCGGATCCGCTATCTCCGAGAACAGCAACGATATCACCATCTTTTGCAGTAAAAGAAAAGTTGTTTATGAGCAGTGGCAGATCTGTATTATAACGAAAGGAGATATTCTTTAAATTTAGCATTTCTCTTATAATTTCCTTTTTCTTAAATCTCAAACAATATGTTTGAGTTACTCTATTTCTATTGCAACTAGATATTTAATCCAACGTTGGCTAAATTCATCTGTTGGAACAACCAATCGTATAAACTGGCCACTTGTATCTTCCTGAAATACAAGATAAAATATTTCATTCTCTTCTTTAATTAAATTTAATGTTCCACCATCTTTTGAGTGAAATATGTACTTAGAATCACTATTTACAGGTACAGCAATTGAGTTTAAAATACCCAGTATATCGTATCCATTAAACATATCACCACTTTTTGCAGTGAAATTAATTTTCTTATTAGAACGTATTGTTTTGTAGGAAAGAAAAGTTTCTTGGTTTTTATAAGTGAACTTAATTCCTTCTTGGTCTGTTACTTTGCTTCTCTGATAGAATGTTAATGCTAAAAGAATGATAATTAGAATGCCAAGAAATAATATTATTTTCTTCATAACTACTCTCCAGTATGTTCTTTATATTTTCTAATGTAATAGCCATTTTTACAGCTCTCACCCAAAAATTCAAATTCATTAATTCGATCTGAGAAATGATTATTCTCAAATGAAGTTTTTGTGTAAATACAGATTTCTTTAAGGTTACGAATATTACAAACTGCAGGTAAAACATTAGATTTAGAATTCCAATTATTCTTATGTTTCTCGATGAGAATTTGATCAAAACTTCGTGCAGATATTAACGCTGCAGTTCCATCATTGCCGATAAGAAGTGCATATTCTGCTCTTGAAGCTAATTCATTAAGGATGTTGCTGAAAGCACCTTCATCGCTTATTGTAACCCCTGTTTCTATATTTCCAGTAAGCTTTATGCCTGTTGGTGAACATGCAAAAAAAGAGAGAACTATAAATAAAATGGAAATTCTTTTTACCATTTCAACCATTCTGCCTTACTCCAATTTCCACTATTGAATTTTTCACTTGAGTTAAGTTTTTCTACATTTTCATTGAAATGCAAAGTTACTTCACTTGGGAATATTTTCCAATTAAGTATCTTTTTTACATCAGTTAAAGATGAAAAATGATTTTGAAAGATAACTGCAACATCAAAGATCTGAATGTAAGCTAAATTTTTTATCCACATTCCAGCTGGCATATCGGGGCTTTTCAGATTAAACGATTTATTGTTCTTTATCAAAATCGCATTCTTAAGATATTTATCGTAATCTAAACTATGTTTTACACCATCTTTTCCAACCACCAGCACTTCATCTTTTAAAAATGGAAATGCTTGTGCCATGATCTCTGTAAATGTATAGCCTGTGACCTTTACAAATGGAGGGAGCTCATCTCTAATTTGCGTTTTTTGTAAAATAGGTTCTGCAAAATATATCGTATGTGGGAAAGGTGTGTCGGTTATTGTCTCGGTTTTAATTGTACTGATGTCTTGAATCCAGAACATATCTCTAATGGCAGGAATCACCAAGCGGATATTTTCATCTTCAAGCATCTTGCCATTCCTAACTAAAGCTAAAATTGCAGAGTTATTTAAAATATCTTCTTTAGAAACTCGTACTAGATAATTATCTGAAGAAATAAAGCACAATTTATCGTAATTGGAAATGCTGTACTCATTAAGAATATCTGTTAGCTTAATACCTTTCCAACTATCGTTCTTCTCTTCACCGTCTTTGTTCCTATTTGTTGCAAGTTCAATCTGCTCATAATTTTCAAGTTTTGTTCTGTCTAAATGTATAAGTTTTTCTGCATCAATAAGTTCTATAGAAAATAGCAGTGAACTTAAAATTAAGATTATTGCAATTATTTTAATTCTCATTTTTCTTCCTATACGATATTATATTTGTTAAGTTTTTTTAACATTGAATATGAAATTATACCACCAACAATTCCCGAAATTGCAGCAGCGATAAGTGAAATTATAAATGGAATTGCTGCAAGGCGCATTACAATTATGGTAACAATAACTGCACCTGTTAGATTTGCTGATGTTACACACAAAACATGAAAAATTAGAGTATTCTTATTTTTAAACAATAAAGAAACGATCTCAGCAATAAATCCAGGTAAAGTATAGCTAACAAGAGAGACCGCTCCATGATTTCCAAAATATCCCATACTCAGCATCACAATAGCTTGTGTAATGCCAACTAATAGTCCTGCTCCGGGTTTATTTACAATGGCAATTGCAAGAGCTATCCACATCATATACAATCCACCTGCTAGTGATCCACCTGGTATCATAAGTGGTGCAGAAATTAAATGAATTAGCGGAGTTATTATAGGCTTAGCAGCTAAACCCAAAGCACTCATTATTGCAATATAAAGCAGATCCTGAGATGAATATTTCCTAAGCCAGTTCACTATCTTTGAATCTCCACAAGATCAATTTTTATTAATTTTTTAAAGCTACTTAAGAATTCAGTTCCATCTTCATTCAAGAATACTGCTTTGTTTTGCGTTGTTAGCCAATATGCGGATTGTAGATCTTCCCAACTATAAATTATAGATTCATCATAAACAGAAGTAAATTGATATTCATAATCTTCTGGATCTTGTATAATGAAGTCTGAGATAAAGTTTGTAATAGCAAAACCTGGATCTGTGTAAAAGTTTCCATTTCCAGCTTGGTGATTAATACCTTCTGTTTCAAAAGAACCAGTTTCAAATATTGTTGTAATGCCATCATGAGTTACATCCATTCTTCTATACAAACGAATATAATAAGCCCACTTCACATTATATCCTGATAAAATATTATCATTTGCAAAATATGTTCTTCCTTTCTCATCGGGGAGTAGATAACCTGAAGCAAAATCAGCCCAGGAGAGATCATAATAATCATTATCTCTAGGTGACCAATTTCCATCTTCATCACTCGAAACGATCTCAAAAGCAAATAATTTTCTACCATCAAAATCATCTTCATCGATATAAACATTAACAGAATCCATATTAACGAATTGATCAAGTGTATAACCTGTAACCATTAGGCCATTGTAATCAACTTGCTCTGATGAGTAATTAACAAGTTCTGTGGAATCTGGAATTGTGAATTCGATGTCTAATACTTCTGCAAACGATGGTGGGATAGGGTCATCATTTTGATTCCCGGATGGGCTATCATCACAGGCTGCAAAAGTGAATAGAATGATAACTCCCAATAAAAGTAATTTTGTGAATTTGATCATTTGTCCTCCAAAAAATAATTTTTTTGAAGGCAAGAGGATTGCTAATTTAATTCCTTCTCGCCTTTCCAAACACGGGAGATATTGTCGTTTCCAAAAATACCCTATCGGTAAAGTATCATAACAAATTACAAAGCCTTAGAATCCTTTACTTCAGCGCAAAGCAAAAGTTAATTGCTATATTTTGATGTCAAGAATAAGATCAAGGTTGAAGTAACACATAGCTCCTTCATTGTGACTCATTTTTTAACTCAACTCCTGCTCCACTTTTATTTGTCGGCTTTCCGAAAGGAAACGATCACTTCTCTTTCACATTAACAAGGGGAGATGTTCGACAACTAACGGACAGAGGGGTTTTTATAACTAATAATTAATAAATAAAAACGTGTCTTAAACGTCCCACGTGTCCCATTTATGACCCACAAAAACACAAATATAGTTAATTAGCAAAATTGCTAAAAAAGTGCCGTAAGTTTGTCATAATGCACATCTTAATGGTAAAAATGAAAATTGTTACATTTGGTACTCAAATTGCATAAATTATTAAATAAAATCAAATATAAAACAAAAAAAGGGAGGACAAAATGAAAAAATTAGTAATTCTAGCTTATTTAGTATTAGCAACAGTCTCATTATTTGCTCAGAATGTAGCAGTAACCGATGATAACGGGTATTCAGCCGATCCGTCAGCCATGCTCGATGTAAACTCTACAAGCAAAGGCTTTTTAGTACCACGTATGACAGCTGCACAGCGTGGGGATATTTCTTCACCAGCCACAGGTTTGCTTGTTTATCAGACAGATGGAACAGCTGGTTATTATTACAATAGCGGAACACCTGCAAGTCCTACATGGACTCTGCTTTCCACCGCTCAATTAAGCCTAAACCAAGGTCAAATATATATAGGTAATAGTTCTGGTATTGCAACAGGACGGACAGTGAGCGGCGATGTAACAATAAACGAAGTTGGTACAACAACTATTGGCTACTATAAAGTTACAAACGACATGTTAGACGGTTCAATTTCCTCTGATAAATTAGCAGGAGGAATATACAATGACCAATTAGCAGGCTCAATTTCAAATGATAAATTGGCAGGTGGTATTACAAATAATAAATTGGCAGGTAGTATTACAAATGATAAACTCTCAAGTGGTCCCTACATGATAACCGATTCAGGACAAAGTGGGCAAGTTTGGACAAGCGATGGCACTAATGCTGGTGTATGGACATCACCCGGTTCTAGAGACAATCAGAAACTACAGAAAACTATTGAAGATCTGCAAAATGAGATAGATAAATTAAAAGCTGAATTACAAGCAATTAAATTATTGGTTCAACAAATTGCAAAGAGGTAAACATGAAAAGAATAATTAAACTGGTAATGCTTTTTTGCATTATCACAGCATTTCTGTATGCTGGAGATAGCTATATAAAAATTTATTCCGGTTCTCATATGATTCTGACTTCTGCGGATGATGACAAATCTTATATTATCAATACTGGTGATGATACTGGTGTAATTACGGTAAATAATGGTGCGTCTTTAACAAGCTGGTCTCCAAGTGCACTGGTTGATCTCTCGGTTACAGGTGGTGGTGACATTACATTACCCGTAAACCTCTCATCTTTCTACGCACTTTATACAGTTGGAACTCCAACACTTTATTGGACAACTCAAACAGAGGAGAATAATGCATATTGGAATGTATATAGAGGAACAACAGACAACTTTGAAAATTCCATAAATATAAATGCAAATAGTCCAGTTCCAGGTAATGGAACAACAAATAGTGCTACCGATTACGTTTA
>JABIME010000086.1 GCA_018654125.1 Candidatus Cloacimonadota bacterium | reverse complement strand
GCCATTTTGGAAATAAAGGCTGCATCAACAGCAGTTGGGATTTTTGGGTGAAGTTTCTCTGAAAAAGAGATAATTGAAACCTTTGGGCGTTTTATGCCAATTTTTCTGGCAGTTTCTATCACATAGTTAGTCATTGCAATTTTTTGATCTATATTTGGCCTGGGAATGAAAGCTGCATCTGCGAAAATCAGAAGTTTATGATAATTGGGGATTTCAGCAATAGAAATAGACGATAAGGTAGCATTTGGAATTGCTAATCCATACTCTTTATCTAACATGCATTTCAATAGTTTGTCAGTTGAGATCAAACCTTTCATCAGTACTTCACCTTTACCATCACTTAGAAGTCTCATTGCTTTATGCCCTGCAGCTAATTCGTCTTGTTCATTAATGATAGTGTATATGCTTGGGTCAATATCATGATCTAGACAGATCTGGGTCATTATCTTTTCGTCACCGATTAGAGTGAACTCTGCAAAGTTAAGATCAACTGCTCTTTTAGTTGCAAGAATTGTAGCATCATCCTGAGCAAAAACTGCTATAACTCTTTTCTTGGGGATTTTTCGAGCTTGATCGATCAAATTATCCAGCTTTTTAATCGCCATTTTCCCTCCGGAATTTTTTTTTACTCAAAACAAAACTCAAGCTTTGATGTCAAGAAATTACAATTTTTGTAATTAGTAATGTAATATTGAATTCTAATAAATAAAAAAAAGAGGCTACATAAGTAACCTCTTATATAATGAAATTTTTTTTAAGCCATTTTTTCTTTAGGTGGTTTAACACCTAAAATTATACCAGCAGCAACTATGCATAGAACACCGCAAATTATAAATGCTAACGAGAAGTTGTTCATATCACCAAGTTTTCCACCCATGATAGGTCCAAAAATTCCACCATCTCCATAAGCTAGGAACACCCATCCATAATTTTGTCCAATATATTTTGCTCCGAAAGTTTCTGCAGTAATTGTTGGGAATAAAGCGAAATTTCCACCGAAATTAAATCCGATAAGAGCAGCTCCTAAATAAAGAAGAGCAGGAGTGCCTGCAATCCATTGGAATAAAATTACGAAGATACCTTGAGTTAACATCATGATTACAATAGATCTTTTACGTCCGAGTTTATCACTTATAGCACCCCAGGCAATTCTTCCCAAGCCATTAGCTAATGAGAAAAATACTGCCATTGCTGTTCCTGCAATTCCAGATGCAGCAGCTTTACCAATGCCAGCAGCTTGCAGAGCTTGCATTGGGAATGATTTCATTAAACCGATACTCATGAGTCCGGCACTTGCACCGAAAACAAATGTTAAAAGAATCATATAATATTGTGGAGATCTTAGCATTTCACCACTTTTCATTTGATTACCAGTAGCAGCTTTTTTCTCTGTTACCGTGGGTTCCCAACCTTTTGGTTTCCAACCTTCCGGAGGGAAAATCATAGTGAGACTACCTAAAAATACTGCAACAAAGAATACTATACCATATATTGTAAAAGTAGTACTCAATCCTAAATTTTCGATCAAACTTCCCCATGTACCTGCGAGTTTAACCCAAAGTGTAGCTCCAAAACCAAAACCAGCAACTGCAAGTCCTGTAATGAGTCCCTTCTTGTCTGGAAACCAGCGCATACCAACAGCAATTGGTACAACATAAGCCAGACCAATACCGGATCCACCAATAATTCCTACAAAAATGAAGATCAACCAAAAATTAGTACCACCAAACAGACCTGCCAACAGATAACCAAGCCCAAGTACAACTCCACCAGACATGGCAATTTTTTTAGGACCGAATTTAGGCATTAATCTTCCAGCAATTACCATAACGATTGCAAATAATGCAAGACCAGCAGAGAATACTGCTTGGGTTTGAGTATTTGTCCAACCTGCATCTTTTAGGGATGGGACAAACACAGACCATGCATAAATTGCTCCAAGGCAAAGCTGGATAACAATTGCACCAAATACTACGAAATTTCTATTCATTACTTTTTTTTCAGACATTCTTTCTCCTTTTATTAAAAAACCGGAACTATAAGAAATACAGTTCCGGCTATATTCTATAACAATCTGCTTATTTAATTAATTTGCGATCTTCAATAAGACTTTCTACAACACTTGGATCTGCAAGAGTAGAAATATCACCTAGATTATCAGCACTATTTTCTGCGATTTTTCTAAGAATTCTACGCATGATCTTTCCTGAACGTGTTTTAGGAAGAGCAGGTGCCCACTGAATTGCTTCAGGTGCAGCGATAGGTCCAATTTCTTTACGAACATGCATGATAAGTTCTTTCTTCAATGCATCAGTCTCTTCTATGCCACCAACCAAAGTTACATATGCATAAAGGCCTTGTCCTTTGATTTCATGTGGAATTGGAGTTACAGCAGCTTCAGCAACATTTTTATGACTTACAAGAGCACTTTCAACTTCCGCAGTTCCAATTCTATGACCAGAAACATTTACAACATCATCTATTCTACCAAGTAACCAGTAGTCACCATCATTATCGATACGGCATCCATCACCAGCAAAATAGATATCATCATACATTGTGAAATATACATCGATGAATCTATCGTGGTCGCCCCACATTGTTCTCATCATCCCTGGCCATGGTTTTTTAATGCAAAGTTTTCCACCTTCGTTACGATCACATTCAGATCTATCATCACGTAAAATAACAGGTTCTACGCCGAAGAAAGGTCTCCCTGCACTACCTGGTTTTAAAGTATGAGCTCCAGGAAGTGGAGTTATCATAAATCCACCGGTTTCTGTTTGCCACCATGTATCTACTATCGGGCAATTTTCCTTTCCAACTTTTTCATGATACCACATCCAAGCTTCAGGATTGATTGGTTCACCAACCGAACCGAGAATTCTAAGAGATGGCATTTTATATTTTTCTACCCATTCATCACCAAGTCTCATCAAAGCTCTGATTGCTGTTGGTGCTGTGTAGAATACAGTTATGTCAAATTTTTCCACAACATGCCAGAAACGACCAGCGTCTGGATATGTAGGAACGCCTTCGAACATTACAGAAGTTGCGCCATTAGCAAGAGGTCCGTAAACTATATAGCTATGACCTGTTACCCAGCCAATATCTGCAGTACACCAGTAAACATCATCTTCATGAATATTGAAAACATTTTTGTGAGTTATAGATGTATACATTAAGTATCCGGCTGTTGTGTGAACAACGCCTTTTGGTTTTCCTGTTGAACCAGAAGTATAAAGAATGAATAGTGGATCTTCTGCATTCATAGGAACTGCTTCGCAAGTATCTTCAACTTTAGCCATTTCATCATGATACCAGAAATCTCTTCCAGCTTCCATATGACATGGTTCATCGTTAACTTTTGTAACTATAACGCTTTCAATTGAAGGAGTTTCTTTTAATGCTTCGTCAGAAATATCTTTAAGGCGAATAAATTTTCCGGCTCTGTTAGATATATTTGAAGTGATAAGCATTTTACAATCAGAGTCATTTACTCTTCCCTTAATAGCATCAGCACTAAAGCCACCAAAAATGATAGAATGGATAGCCCCAATTCTTGTGCAGGCAAGCATAACTATTGCTAGTTCTGGAACCATAGGCATATAAATTGCAACTCTATCACCTTTCTCGATTCCTTTTGATTTCATTACATTTGCAAATTTACTTACTTCTAAATGTAATTCTTTGTAAGTATATTTTTTAACATCACCATCTGCTTCACCTTGCCAAATAATTGCTGTTTTATTTTCAGTTGGAGTGCCAAGATGTCTGTCTAAACAGTTGTAACTTACATTCATTTCACCATCTTCAAACCAAGTATGCTCAATTGTTCTACCTTTTGTATCCCAATTGTATTTAAGGCCTATTGTTGGTTTCTTGAACCAGTGTAAACTTTCTGCTTGTTCTAACCAGAATCCGTCAGGATCCTTAATTGATCTTTCCCACATTTCTTGATACTGCTTTTCAGAAGAAATATGAGCATTTTTACTCATTTCACTTGAAGGTGGGAACGTTCTTCCTTCATGTGCTAACGAAGTTATTGCTTTTTTCTCTGCCATTTGGTATGTCCTCCTTTAGATTTTAAAATAATTATAACTCGAAATCTTACTGTCATATTGACAAGTCAAGTATTTTTTAATAATTTCTAATATGATTATATTAATATAAAATTAATTTAGATAAT
>JABIME010000085.1 GCA_018654125.1 Candidatus Cloacimonadota bacterium | reverse complement strand
CCTCAACCTTAATCTCGATCTCGGTCTTATTCTATATAGTCGTGAAAAAAATCTGAATCTTCTAAAATTGTTATTCTATTGATCCATTCCTTATTTGCTTTTAATTTATTTTCAAAATTTTCTAGGTTTGTATCATAATCGGGTAACCTTAGTTCTGTACGTCTGTTATCGTAAAAAAGATTGTTTTCAATTACAAACTTTTTTGGAACAAGATGCTCTGCTAATGCACATTGATAACCGTAAATATCAGGTGAATCATAAGTGGAATCCTGAGCAGTTCTCACAATTATATTTCCCTTAAAAAAACCTGGATTTTCCTCAGTAATAGAAGTTATTGATGTTCCCATAGCACCAGTTTTGTAAATAATATTATTACTTATATATCCTTTTGGATTACCCTTTCCTGCATCCCAAAGCGAAATTCCCCATGTGATAACATCCTCAATGATATTGTATTCCACAGTTCCTTCTGCATCCACAAAAAGTCCGATACCTTTCCAATAGCGCTTCACCAGATTATTCCTAATAATTGCCTTTGCATTCCAAGTTACACCAATACCAACACCTCTACCGCCTTGAGCAATTCTGCCACCTGCTTTGTGAACACCATCAATAATATTTTCTTCTATCACAGCTTCAGAATCCCTATAAAGTGCAATTCCATCCCAAGAATTTTTTGAGATCAAATTATTATAAATCCTCAAAACTGAATTCTCTCTGCCACAGATTCCCATAATACCAACAATATTTTCCTTTATTAGAGTCTGGTCTCCATAGTTTCTTGTGATCTTATTATTACGGATTAAAGCATTACTATTTTTTACAACAATTGCAGCATCTGTAGCAAACTCATTGGAATCTCTTATCCCTCCGGTGATTGTAAGGTCTTCTAGAATTAAGTTATCACAATTAAGAACATAAATACCGTATCCGGAATTGGTTTTGATTATTGCTGTTTTATCGGATGGCCCTGAAATATTGATATTCTTCCCAGAAATTATCAAGCCTGCTGTAGCAGAAACTAAGGTATCTGGTTCATCACAATTCCCACATGTTGAATCTGTAATTATCTCAGAAGTAAGTTCATAAATCCCACTTGCAAGTTTTACATTTATGTTCTCCTGAGAACTGCTAAAAATTTTTTCCAATTCTTCTGCAGTAGAAATTCTAAGAGTTGGCTTGGGTCTGGTTAGCACAAAATTCATTATGAGAAATAGAACAAATAAAATTGCTGTTATATGATGTTTCTTCATGATTTGTACAACTCCGTTCGACGATCCGTAAATAAATTATTAAATTCTGTAATCTCTTTATCACTCGATTTATTTGGTTCAATTTCAGTTATAAAAACAGATTCTTCTATTTTATCCATTCTATGAATTATCTGTCCTTTTGTACTCACGATCTGGCTCATTCCAGTAAAATGAAGCTCTTTATCTCCATTTCTCTCATCACCTGTTCTGTTTGAAGTAATGGAAGAAACACCATTCTCTAGAGATCTGGTTAGCATGGCCTGCTGACACCATGGGAGAACAAGGTTAGCCGAATGAGCAATTATTTGTGCACCTTCTAAAGCTAATGATCGTGCAGATTCAGGGAATATCCAGTCGAAACATATCATCAATCCTACCTTGATATTGTCCTTTGCATTGAATACTTTGAATCCTGTATTACCAGGTTTAAACCACTTTTTTTCTTCGTAAAATAGATGTGATTTCCTGTAGACATGAATAGATCCATCAGGATTTACAAGCATAGCAGAATTGTATAATTCAGATTCCGAACTTTCGGCAAATCCAACAACATAACTGGTATTGTTTTGTTTTGCAAGTTTTTGGAATAAAGTTGCAGTTGGTCCATTTTGTGGATTCTCGGCAATACTATTTACTTCTTCTTTAGATTTAAAAAGGTAACCGCTTGCAGCAAGTTCAGGCAGAACAATTAGGTCTGCAGAGATGTTTTCTAATAGTGATTCCATCTTTTCTAGATTTATATTAATTTGCATAAATTCAGGCTTGAACTGGCATATACCAACTTTAAATCCCATTAATCCTCCAAAACTGCTCGTATGAAAAAAGTGAATCCTGTTTTGTCAATCATAAATCGATAAATATAATTAATGAATATTAATATATAATAATTAAATTATATTTATATAACAATTTACTCTTGACAGCAGAACCTCTAAATTTTTATTGAAATCTGAAGTAAATAAAAAGCGCATAGTTTTTTAGCTGACATTCCGAGTCAGCATTTTTTTGATAAAAAATCGATACCACTGTCATCAGTGGTTTAGTCGTTTATAGAGGGGAATTTATTGATGGAACAGAAAGAAAGAATTGAACTTATAGCCAAGAATGCATGCTCAGATGTAAATGTGGCATTGTATGACTTAAGTTTGAAGCGTGCTTCAAAGGGATTGATTGTGCTGATCTATGTTACAAAGATCGGTGGAGCTACAATTACTGAATGTAGAAAAGTGAGTAGGATCGTCTCAGAAGTTCTGGAAACTGAAGAAGTAATAGCTGAAAGATATTTCCTGGAAGTTTCTACACCGGGCTTAGAGCGTTTCCTAAACCAAAAAAAGCATTATGTTAGTGCTATTGATGAGAAAGTTCAGATATCATTTGCAGATGGTGAAAACACTGTTACGGCAATTGGGATATTAAAAGAGGTACTTCCGGAAAGTATCAAGATCGATTTTGAAGATGGAATTAAAGAAATTCAGCTTACTGACGTTAAGAAAGCTAAAACATATTTTGATTACAAGAAATAAATAAGTGAGGAGATTATGAATTCAAACATTATGGGATCCCTTGCCGAGTTGGCTAATCTTAAGCAGCTTGATAAAGAGAAATTAACTTCAATTATTAAAGAGGGTTTGTACCAGGCAATTTCTAAGAAAATGATCTTAGATAATGAGTTGGAAATAACTACTGATTATAAGACTAATAAAATAATTGCAAGATTTAACAGGATCGTTGTAGAAAGAGATACTTCACTTGGTGAAATTTCTTTGGAAGATGCAAAAATGATAGATGATAATTTAGATTTAGGAAACACAATTCCGGTGGAAATGAATATTTCTGAATTTGAACCAAAAGTAATAAGAAATGCCAGAAAAGCTATTCTAGAAAGAATTAAGTTATTAGAAGAAGATAGAATCATGTTCGATTATGAAAACCAGAAGAATCAACTTGTTTCAGGTAAAATCACAAAAGATGATTTTAATGGTTATTTAGTAAATATTGGTTATGCCGATGCTCTTCTATCTAAAGAAGAACAAGTTGAAGACGAATATTATAAAGTTGGAGATGTAATCCGCTGTTATGTGGTGAATATTCGAAAGCGTAGAAAAGATGTAATTGTAATTCTTTCACGAACAAGACCTGAATTTGTGAAGAAAATATTTGAATCTGAGATTCCTGAGATCACTTCCGGAGAGATTGAGATCAAGAAGATAGTTCGAGAACCTGGTATGAGAACCAAAGTTTCGGTTCATTCTAATAATGCAGAGGTTGATGCAACGGCAGCATGTCTTGGACCTCATGGAGTTAGAATTGAGGCTATTAGAAAAGAATTGAACAGTGAGCTTGTGGATATTGTTGTTTGGGATTCAGCCCCTGAACAATTGATAGCAAATGCAATTGGACCAGATCTGGTAGAAAAAGTTTACTTAGCAGATCGTGGTAAATTTGCCAGAATTATTGTAAATAGAGATAATAAAAATTTGGCAATTGGTAAGAAGGGCAAGAATGTTAAGCTTGCTGCAAAACTTACTGATTTCAAATTGGATATTTATACTGAAGAAGAATTTGAAGAGAAGATCTCTGAAGAGCGCAGGATCACAAGTCATATTAGTGATCTTGATGGTGTTTCCTCTAAAGTTGCAGAGGTTTTAAAAGTTCATGGTTATACATCTGTTCAAGATATTTATGAAGCAAGTATAGAAGAACTTTGTAATCTGGAAGGACTCGGCAAAAAGACAGCAGAGAAGATCAAAGAGTCTTCCAAATATTTCTAGTTTTAAATTATTGGGAAATTATTGAGTTCAGATGCCGAATAGATCTTCTAAAGCTGGGCATATTCCTATAAGAATGTGTGTGATCTGCAGAATAAAAGCAGAGAAGAAAAAGCTGATGAAGTTTGTATTGATAGATTCGGATGTTGTATTCGCAAAAAATAATGAATTAGCAAAACGCGGTTATTATGTTTGTAATAATAATAGTTGTTTGCAGAAATTAGATAAATGGGTATTGAGAAAAAGCAGGAGTTCAAATGGAAGATAAAATAATGAATTTATTGCACATGACAAGAAAAGCTGGTAAGCTTAAATCTGGTTTTGACGCTTGTGAAAGATCCTGTTTTGCTAATAATGCAAAGTTGCTGATTTATGCATCTGATCTAGCAGAGAAAAGAAAAAATCATATTTTGAATTTGGCAAATGCAAATAATGTAAAGATAGTAGAATATGGATCTAAATCTCTTTATGGGAAAGAGTTTAGAATCAGAGACATTGGAATAATTTGTATAGAAGACGCAAATTTCGCTAAAGGAATTTTGCGGTCGATTGGTTAAACCTGGAGGACACATGCCGACGAAAGTACATCAATTAGCTAAAGAACTAAAAATATCAACAGCAGCTCTAAAAAAACATCTAAATGATATGGGTGTTATTGTTAAAAGCCACATGAGCCCTATTGATGAAAAAACTGAAACTGATATTCGTGCTAAGTTTAATGCTGAATTTGCAGCAGTAAAGAAACGTCAGCACGACAGAAATACTTTCCATAAAAAAATTGTTTTGGCTGATAGAAAGAAAGAAGAGATAGCAAAAGAGAAGAAAACACAAACTCCTGAAAAGGATAAAAGGCAAGAAGTTCCTACTTTTGTAGAAAAGAGCATTAAAAAAACAGATACCAGAAAACCTAATAAAAAAGAGAATGTTTATAAAAAACCAAATTCTTCTTCTAAAAAAGCTAAATTACCTGATGTACCTCCAACAGAAGAAAAAAGAAAATTTAAAGATCACGATAAGAAAGCTGTTTCCGAGAAAGCTTTCGATAAAAAAGATAAGCATTTAAAAGCGAAGATGCAGCACTTATCAAAAGGTAAAAGGAAAAAACGTTTTGTACCTAATGAAATGCAAGAAGCAGAAATTGCAAAGAACATTAAGCAAACATTGTCTGATGATTCTTCCAAAAAGAAAAAATATAAAAAAGATAAAGTGCAAATCAGTAGTGATACAAAATTAGTAATTAATGAGTATACATCTGTTAGTGAATTAGCAAAATTGATGGGTTTAGCAGCTTCTGAGATTATTACGAAATTCTTTATGATGGGTCAAATGGTTACTATAAATCAGCGTTTAGATAAAGAATCACTTGAAATGATCTGTGATGAATTTGATTTTGATGTTGATTTTAAAGAAGAATATGGTAGCGAAATATTAGAAGAGCAGAAAGTAGAAGATGAAAATCTAGAATTGGCTACCAGACCACCAATTGTAACTATTATGGGTCATGTTGATCATGGTAAAACAGCTATTCTTGATAGAATTCGCTCTACAAATGTTATAGCCGGTGAGGCTGGTGGAATTACGCAGCATATTGGAGCGTATCAAGTAGATTATAATGATCATAAAATTACATTCTTAGATACACCTGGTCATGAAGCATTTGCTGCTATGCGTGCTCGTGGAGCTAATGTAACAGATATCGCTATTATTGTAGTTGCTGCAAATGAGAGTGTGAAAAAGCAAACTATAGAAGCTATCGATCATGCTAAATCTGCAAGTGTTACAATAATCGTAGCAATTAATAAGATAGACCTTAAAGATGCAAATGTAGATAAAACTATTTCTGATCTGATGAAGCATAATATTATGTTGGAAGATTACGGTGGAGATGTTATGTGGACTGAGTGCTCTGCAAAAACGGGCGAAGGCATTGATGATCTGCTGGAATCAATATTACTTACTACAGAAATGATGGAGTTAAAAGCTCCTGTTAATATCAATGGTGAAGGAATTGTT
>JABIME010000084.1 GCA_018654125.1 Candidatus Cloacimonadota bacterium | reverse complement strand
CCGTTCACCATCAAAGCTGAGAGTTTTGCCGATTGGATCAACATCTCCGAAATATTTTTGTGCAATTTCCCCTGTAATTACTAAAGTATTCTTACGAGTTAAAAGATCGGTGGGATCACCTGTGATCAGCGGAATTGTGAAAACATTAAAGATAGTAGAATCAGCATAAAAAATTCCATTTTCTAAAAAGTTAATATCATTATCTTTATAGGTAACCAGTTTATTTACAGCGTGCAGAAAACGGGCGGCACTTTCTATTTCCGGGATCTCAGCCATAATATCTGGTGCCAGCGGAGGGTTACATTTGATTTCACGACCTTCTTGATTACCAATTTTATAATCAAGGCCGGTAATGAAGATGCGGTCGGCATCTTGTTGGAAATTATCGAAACTCAATTCATCCTGGATCCACAAAAGGATTAGAATACTACAAGCAATTCCAATTGCCAGTCCAATAATATTAATTGCCGAAAATACTTTGTGTCTGAGAATGTTTCTTAATGCGACTTTAAAATAATTTTTTAGCATTTCTTCCTACTTTTCTATATTTATTTATGAAATTCATTTTTTATTCAGCTTCATCATTTCAATGATTTTGTCACCAATATCTATTGCAACTGGATGGTCGTAGTTCGATAATATTATATATGTGTATTGATTTTCCCAATCAATTCCCAAAAAGGCATTAACTCCAGCTGAAGCACCAAGCCATTTCGCAATACCATTATATGGATAGGGTTCGTCTTTTTCCCCTTCAAACCGATTTAAGAGGAAATCTGTATATTTGCTGCTAAGAATTTCGTTGCTTGTAAGTGCCAGAACAAATTTCAGTAAATCTTCAGCTGTGGAAAATCCCCCACCTGCAGGTGTGCCCTTCAGGGGAGGACTTAATGTATTATCTTTTTCATAATTTTCGGAGCTTGGATCACCAATATTTGTATAACCAGTTGCACGGTTTTCAATATTTTCGAGTTTTGTAAAAGAATCTGAATTTATCATTTTGCAAGGTTGATAGATATACTCTCGTACATAATCATAATAATCCATTCCAGACACTACTTCAATTATTGCACCCAGAACTTCAAAACTTGTATTGCTGTGAATCATTCGTTCTCCTGGTTCAAATTGCAAAGGCATATCTTTTATGAAATTGATGTAATCAGAAAGTTTGCTCATAGATCGCCATTGTGACATAAAGACTTCATTATCCCAATAATCACCCCATCCTGATTTCATTTGCAGTAGATGTCGAATTGTAACCTTGTTTGCTGCTTCAAAAGGAAATCCTTCCAAAAATTTTCCGATCGTATCATCAATATTCAATTTATTCTGTTCCATTAACTGGGCAACTGCAACACTTGTAATCATTTTATTTAGCGATCCGATATTGAATTTAGTATCTGTCTTATTTAGAATTTTTCCGTTTTTATTTGCGAATCCATAGACCTTGTGAAAAAGTATCTCTTCACCTTTTGCCACTAATACAACACCTGAAAATTTATTATTTTCAGCACTCAGGCTTAAGTATTTATGCAATCCCTCGAAATCAGATAACTTTTCTGCTTCTTTTTCATTTGAATTTTTATTTTCCGGTTTCGAGATTGGTTTAAAAAATAATGCTGAAATTTTATTAGGTTCATTCAGTTCAACATTCACAATCAATTCTAAATAGGAATCTTTATTTTCTGATTTTAAGATCAGTCTGATTTCATCATTAGCAGATTTTGGAATATCATACACAATTAATTTCCCAAAAGCAGATTGTGTCCGCTGAAAAAAATCGGTATGAGCAGAAATGGGAAAAGCATCTCTAAATCTTTCCGCAAAGTTTTCTTTAATATAATCATCGAGTTTATAAGAACTTTCTTCATTCAATAATTCAAAAACTTCTTTTGCTCTTTTCCCGGCTGGTTGATTAGGAAAATCAACGTTTGCAAATATGGATAGAGTAATTAAAAACCATACTAAACAAAAAATGAATTGTTTCATCGTGTATCCTCCATAATATACTTTTAATTATATATATATTATAGCAATTAATATGCCAAACGTTTAAAGTGATAAATAGTAATGAGATAACGTCTATATGTTAAGGAAAATGTGTGCGATGTAGTACAATAAACGACCGCTGGCGGACATTTTTTAATGCTATACATTACTTCATCAATACCATCTTCATTGTTTCTTGATATTTTCCAGCTGTCATTCGTATAAATAGATAAAGGAATAAAATGTTTCGTGGGATTTTCAAAATCATCGCTAGATCCAGTATCTGCCGGATGAATTATTCTAATATGTCCAGATACGAACATAAACTGGACGACCGTGAACAAATAATTAACAAAACTAAATACCTAACTTACTGGGAAACAGAGTAATAAGTATTTGGCATAGAAAATGCACCAATCATGCTGATATTGATAGTACGAAGATGAATATTTCTTCGAAAATCGATTTGAGTAGTTCACAATAAATAAAATATAGGAGTCGTTTAAATTTTACAGGGGAATTAATGAATTATAGATCTAAAAGAAAGATGTATTTTCTCTGCTTAGGTAAGATCATGATCTCACTGATCATGATTTTAATTTTTGCTCAAACTATTTACGCGCAAACACAGCTGGAACCAGAGAAATCCAAAGCAATTCGCGATGAACTTGAAAAAATAGTGACTGATGGTAAAGCACCCGGAATGATCGCGGCAATTATCTCAAGCGAAGGCATAATCGCTATTGCGTCAGCAGGAGTTCGTAAAGCCGGCACTTCAATTGCCATGACCGATAAAGATCTTGTTCATCTTGGTTCATGCGGCAAAGCAATGACTGCCGCAATGCTTGCCACTTTGGTAGCAGAAGGGAAGATGAGTTGGGATATGAAATTGACTGAAGCTATTCCTGAACTAAAAAATAATATACATGCTGATCTCAAAAATACTACACTTTGGCAACTTCTTACTCATCGTGCTGGTGTTCCTAGTGATCAAATTGACTGGTATGCATATGCTGATAAGGATATCAAAGATAGACGATCTTCAATATTGAAGGATAATATAAAACTTGCTCCAGCATACACTGATGGAGAATTCCATTATTCTAATTATGGATATGTAGTTGCCGCTTGTATGGCAGAGCAAATAACCGGCTTAAGCTGGGAAGTTTTAATGAGAGAGCGTTTATTTGAACCACTTGGTATGACAACTGCCGGATTTGGCGATCCTGTAAAGCATAAGAAAATAGATCAACCCTGGGGGCATAAAAAATGGTGGATAGGAAACAAATGGAAACCCAGTAGAGATTATTATGGTGAAGTTATTAGTCCTGCCGGTCGGGTTCATTGTAGTGTAGAAGACTGGGCTAAATTTATTTCACTTCAATTACCTGGAGAAAACACTATTCTTGATAGAAAAATCCTAAATAAATTGATAGAACCTAATGGTGTTTATGCAGGCGGGTGGGTCGTCCTCCAACAGACTGAACAACCATGGGCAAAAGGAATAGTGCTAGTACATGGAGGAAGTAATGAGATATGGTATGCTTCAGTTATGGTTGCACCAAATTTAGATAGAGCTTATGTTGTAGTTACCAATTCGTGTGAATTCGGAGTTACTGATCGTATGTGTGTTGAAATGACTAACAAGATAGCGAAAATGGATCAAAATCTATAAAACTAAAAGAGAAAAAATGGGAAAAATATCATTTTTTTAATCTAGTGATTGTCAGTATTTTGATAGGTGGTAATTTATATTCTCAAGATAGTTCAAACGCACAGATGCAATTTGCTGATTTTAACATAAATGATCAATATTCTGATAAAAAGCACAAATCAGGTTGTATTAAAAGATATGGATAATGATGGATATACAGATTTATTATATCTTGATGAAACAGGAGATGGAATTGTAGATAAAAAAATTGAGTTTCTTGGAAAAGTGATTATGTTCGACTGGGATATTAATGCACTATTTTAAATATTCAAAACGGGCATAACAAGCGTGTCGGCAGATTAAATGAAATCGGGAATTACGAATTAAGAATCCTCTTTTATAGATATATTTTAATTTTACAATGTTCATCACCCTGCAGAAGTGATTCAACTATTCTCACTTTTACCGGACGTTGCAGAATGAACTCCCAGATGTCTCGATAAAAACCTGCTCCGCAATAGCAGTAATTTTTATCAATAGGTTTATCTTCATCTTTTAAAGCTTCACGAATTCGCGGGCAATGGCAATAGTGATAACGTTTTATTACAGGATCATCAGTTTGGAAATACTCATGAAAATCTTTTGGAATTTTAACTGCAGTAAGCGTATTACCTTCAAGTTTTCCAGCCATTCCCATATCATGATCAGTTATGTATTTCAACTGATCTTCACTTAAGTTTTTATAAGTTGTAATAGATTTCTCAAAATATTGCTGTAAAAGCTGATGAACTTGTTTCAGATCTCTTGTTTTTGTATATTCTTCTCTTAATGTTTTCAGATAATCTTTGGGCGCTAAACAGGCACAGCCACTCATCACATCTATAATTTCATCTTCTTTAAGTTCACTATTTAAAAGTATCATCAATCTTTCTGACCACTCAATATTTTCTTGATGTGATCTTGAAGCTTTCTCAAATAGATCTTCTCTTCCAATTTTTTGTAAACCGATCTTTAATTTATGAAGCCATTGTTTCTCAAAGTCAGACATTATATTCCTCTTTCAATCTGCTGCTATCGTATAGAATTGTTTATCGTCAGGGTCATGAAACATAAATTGGGAGATTTCTAATTTGAATAGAGTAAAATCATCGTCATCCGAAGATTCCCAATATGCTTTGAAAAAAGGGATCTCCTCGGACAATTTCTTCCTAGTTTTATTATCTGTAATTATTCTTGCTGTGCCATTTCCACGGATAGAGCCAAGATCATTTTTCCCTTCAGTAAGGATGCAAATCTCAACTGAATTATTTTGTCTGATCTCCTGAACTTTTAATCTATTAGATTTGGAACAACACCAAATAGTATTTTCGAAGTATATCATTGCCATGCAACGTACATGAGGTTTACCATCTATGCAAGTTGCAAGATACATTAATTCGCTTTTTTCTAAGAATTCGATCAATCTGTTTTTATTCATATTTCAAAGCTTCTACCGGGTTAGAATGAGCTGACCTTATAGTTTGAACACTAACTGTAACAAGAGCAATGATCAATGCTAAACTACCAGAAATCAGGAAAACCCAAATGCTTATGTCGGTGCGATACGCAAAATTCTGCAGCCATTTATTCATTGCAAAATATGATATTGGGCATGCAATAAGGCACGAGAGTAAAACTAATTTTGTGAAATCTTTTGAAAGTAACGCAATGATCTGTAATACTGAAGCTCCCATAACTTTGCGAACTCCAATTTCTTTTGTTCGCTGCTCTGCTGTGAAAGCTGCAAGCCCAAATAGTCCAAGACAGGCAATGAAGATTGTTATAAATGTGAAATAGCTAAATAACACGATCAGTTTTTCTTCTGCCAGATATAACTGGTTCAACTGATCATCAACAAAAACTGCTCTTATCGGTTCATCAGGACTAAATTTATTCCAAACTTCATTTACATAATCTATTGTATCACGATAATTTGCACCTTTTATCCGTACAAAAACCCGTAAGTTTTCTCTATATCGGAATTGCATGTCATCCGTTATAAGCCAGATGAGAATTGGATGGATCTCCTGCTTCATAGAGTTAGAATGAAAATCGCTCACAATTCCTATTATATTTGCAAAATTATCATTACCTAAACTATCAGTGAATGCTACGATCCTTTTGCTTAGCGGATCTTCCCAACCAAATTTACGTACTGTAGCTTCATTAACTAAAACAGATTGTACCCAGGTATTTTCTATATCTCTACTGAAATTTCTACCTTCGATGAGTTCAATTTCCATAGTATCTAAGTAATCAAAATCTATCTGCATGAACTGACAGCTCATTTGTTGAATGTCACCTTCATTAGTCTCAGCGCGAACCGGAGAACGATTGAAAGTTGTACCGGGCATATTAAAAGAAGCGGCAGCTGATACTACACCTTGATGCGAAACCAATTCCTGTTTGAATGATTGCATTTGCTGCTCAATTTCTTGATTTCGTACATCGATAGCCATCAGGAATTCTTTATTGAAACCAAGATCTTTATTTTTGGAATACATGAGTTGCTTGATCACGATAAGTGTTCCTATGATCATCGCAATAGAAATTGTAAATTGAATGATAATAAGAATTTTGCGGAACAGTGCACCTTGAGCACCTTTTACGGATTCAGATTTTAATGTATGAATCGGTTGAAAGTGAGATAGAAAGAATGCCGGATAAATTCCTGCAATGAAACCAATAAACAATCCTAAACCTAAAGTTCCAAGAAGATACACTGGTTCTGTAAGTAGATTGATCTGGATATCTAAGGATGTGATACTATTAAATACTGGCAATAGTAATTCAGCTAAAACCAATGAGATTAGAGCTGCACCTGTTGCCATCAATATAGATTCAAGTAGAAATTGTCTGATCAATGATCCACGATTGGAACCAAAAACCTTACGCAAACCAACTTCTCTGCTGCGTCTTGCCGAACGTGCAGTTGCCAGATTCATATAATTTATACACGCGATTAGAAGTAAGAATACAGCAATAATGCTAAATACATAGACATAGACTATATCACCATTTGGATACATTTCCCAAACTAAATTAGAATGAAGTCGAATAGATTTTATAGGTTGTAAAGAGAGAGTTGAGTGCCCATTAATTCTATCGTATCTTTCCTTCATGTACGTTTCAAAGAATTCTGGGAATTTAGCTTCCAGATCAGCTGGATCTGCATCATCTTCCAACATGAAGTAATGATAAACCTGCCAGCCATACCATGCATTCTCTTCTCCCGGTCGGTAGGCTCCTATCCAAGGGACTAATGCATCATAAGGAAAATGAGTGCGCCCTGGATGATCTTTATATACTGCTGTTACTACCAGATCAAATACATTTTCAATTGAGATGGTTTTTAGATATGGATCTTCATCTCCAAAAATTCTTTTAGCTAAACTTTCAGAAATGATTATAGCATTTTGTTGTGAGAAAGCCTCTTCGGCGCTTCCTTCAACAAATTCATTGCTGAACACATCAAAAAAGGTTGAATCTACAGCAAATATTTTATCTGTTGTAATGGCATTTTCTTCATAATACAAATTTGCAGTATGTGTGAAAAGTCCACCAACACCACAAACTCTTGTATATGTCTTGATCTCAGGATAAATTTCTTTCATCGTTGGTGAAATGGGACGAGGTGCATTACAATATTTATCTATTTTGCCACCCATATCGTTCTCGTTATTCAATCTGTAAATATTATCAGCATTATCGTAAAATTTATCGTAGCTTAGTTCGGTTTGAATGTACAGGGAGATCAACAAACTACATGTTATTCCTACAGCTAAACCCAATATGTTCAAAACTGAATAAAATTTTTGACGGCTTATGTTTCTCAGGGCAATATTAAGATAATTTTTAAACATTTATTTTCCTCTTAAATATGAACGATAACAAGCCAAGAAGGAAGGAGTGAGGAAACTTGGCCTGTCACCGTACACGATAATTTATTTTAACTTTCCATTCTTATAAATAAAGCGATCACCTCTGTCACGAGGATAATAGAGTTTTGTTTTCTTGATTCCTTCTTCTCTTAGATTTTCATTGAAATTGCGATATTGGAATCCATCGTCTACTGAATGCATAGGTAGGAATACCTTTGGTTCTAATTCTTCCAAAGTGCGAATAACTCCTAATCTAACTGATTCAACATCGGGAAGTCCACAACCACGTATGGGCATCATTGCAATATCGATATTTTGGAAATTCTCTTTTACATATTCGATTTCTTGCCAATAAGTCCCAGAAAAGTCTCTGGTCTCATTTGCGTGATCACCAGGATGGAAAATGGTTACACCATCTACTTCGATAACACAACCAATACCTGCATCATTAGATTCAAAAGCAGTTATCTTCAAATCATCAAAAGTTAATGTTGATCGTGGTTCTATTAAATCATATTCATGTTGTTCTGGAGTTGCATCTCCTAGAATATATCTAATATTAGGGATAGTTTCTTGCCATTCCCAAATAACAGGATCATAATGATCACCATGATCATGGGTTGCAATTACAGTCACATTCATATCTTTTATCTCTTCAGGATTTATCCAACCATTAGCAAGACTCGGATTTTCCGGTACATTCCCATGACTCCAATAATCTATGATCAAAAGGTTATTTGCAGTTTTATATATCCATCCGGCATGAGTAGCAAACCATAAAATTGATTCAGATTCTTTTAATTCTTTTTGCAAGAGATCTTCTTTATATTTTTTTTCGATTTTACTAGATTTACCACCATTTTTTGCTAGGATCGCTGTAATTTTTTCGTTAGGATAGATCTGGGAATAGTACATGGGAGTTTTCTTGAAACAATCTTTCGCATTTACGACAGCTCCTTTTTCCAGAAGCATATTTACAATATCTACTTGTCCGCGAATGGCAGCGGTATGTAAAGGTGATCTATTGAATTCAGGATCAGTTTGATTTATATCTACACTATGCTTCAAAAACAATTCTACATATTCTGTTTTTCCTAAATTTACACTGATAAGGAACGGTGAGCGGTGTCCTGTTTCACATTGCCCTTCATTTTCACATTCTGCTGCATTAACTTTAGCACCATATTCTAACATAACTTCGATGACATCAATGCTATCGCGATTGCAGGCATTGGCAAGAGCTGTGGATCCACCATTATTTACAGCGTTAACATCTACTCCGCTTTCAAGAAGTTTCCTAACAATTTCATCCCGCTGAGACCAAGCTGCAGCGTGCAACACAGTACTTCCGGAAGAATCAACAACAGCTACATCTGCACCCTTTTCCAAAAGGTAATCAAGGCTTTCCATACGAAGTTTATGTGCACTATGAAGAGCGGTAACTCCACCAATTACCTTTGTATTTACGTCTACTCCATTTTCCAAAAGGAAATCAGCCATTTCAAATCTCCTACCAACCACTGCCCAGAAGAATGGTGTTTCCCTATTCATAGTTACTTTGTGAATATCTACATCTCTTTCGAGGAAAAGTTTCATTACTTCCACATTACCAAGATAAGCAGCATAATGCACTGGATAGACGTCCCATTGGTTAGGAACATCATATTCACAACCAAGTTCGAATAGGAGTTTCACAGCTGCCAGGCTGTCCGAATAAATTGCGTTAGCCATTGGAGTGCTTCCATTATTTGTGCTTGTATGAATATTTGCACCCTTTGTAATAAAGTATTTCAACAGTTCCACATTTCCTGAGCCGGCTCCGGAATGGAAAGGAGTGAAGCCATTATTATCTACAAAATTTACATCGAAGCCTTTATCTTCCACCAGAAATTTAACGATGTTGATGTTACCGCCACTAGCAGCGTTTATTAGCAAATTGCTACCATCAATATCTACAGTTGTTATGTCAGCTCCTTGCTCTTGCAGATATTTGAAGATATCATAGTTTCCACTGGTTACTGCCCAATTTATAGGTGTAAATTGTCGATCATCTGGTAATTCAAGATTTGCTTCATCTGCTTCTATCAATTCTTGAACTCTGGTTAAATTTCCTTCTTGTATCGCATCATGAATATCTAAAGAAAATAAAGGGGAAACTAAAATAAGAATGAAAGTTATTACTGCTACGATAAATTTATAGATCATCTTTCCTCCAGTTTGGTTTATTCTGCTACTCGTCCGTCTAACAGATTAACAATTCGATTTCCATAAGCTGCTTTTTCTTCGGAGTGTGTAACTTGAATAATTGTTGTTCCTTCTTCATTAAGCTTCTTAAAAAGTTCCATTATCTCTTTACCTTGAGCTGAATTTAAATTTCCTGTTGGCTCATCTGCTAAAAGTAGACTTGGTTTTCCAATAATTGCACGGGCAATTCCTACCAATTGTTGCTGACCACCAGAAAGTTGATTTGGGAATAGGTCTTTTTTGCCCACAATATTGAATTTATCTAGAATATCACAAACCATCGATTTGCGCTCGGAACCTTTTATCTTTTGATACAAAAGTGGCATTTCTATATTTTCGTAAACAGTGAGTTCATCGATAAGATGATACTGCTGAAACACAAAACCAATTTCATGTTTATGAAGCTCAGTTCTCTTTTTCTCGTTAAATTTATGAACGGGATTTTCTTTATAAAAGAATTCTCCATCATCCAGTGTTTCTAACATTCCCATAATATAAAGAAGGGTAGATTTTCCGGCACCGGAGGGTCCCATTATTGTTACGAATTCACCCTCTTTTACTTCCAGATCTACATCTTTTAAAACATAAGTTTTTACAAAATTGTTTGAATAATACTTAAAAGCGCCTTTTATGTTTAACATATTTTCTCTCCTATAATTTTTGTGAGATTTTAATTATCTCACAAAGTAGATTTTTTTTATTCATATTTCAGTGCATCAGCTGGATTTGTATGTGCTGCTTTTATTGCACGGAAGCTTACAGTTATTAAGGCAATTAATAATGCTGTTATTCCTGCTAAAATGTAAACTATTATTGATTGGTCAACAGCATAGGCGAAGTTCTGAAGCCATTTTGTAAGAGCCAAGTAAGAAAGTGGCCAAGCAATAATATTTGCCAAAAGTACCCAGATGGAAAATTCTTTTGTGAGTATCAATACAATGTTAGAAACAGATGCTCCCATCACTTTTCGAACGCTGATCTCTTTAGTTCGTTGTTCAGCCGTAAATGATGCTAAACCGAATAATCCGAGACATGCAATAAATATGCATAGGATCGAGAAATAGGTGAAAACTCTACCGATCTTCTGCTCAGCAATATATTGTTCATTCAGGTTTTCATCTAAAAATTTATATTCAAATGGGAAGGTGGGGCAGAACACGTTCCATTTTTCTTCAATGAAATCTAAAGTACTTTCTACATTTTCTTGTCTGATCTTTAAACAAATATTACGTTGTGGATCGTTTGAAAGCATTATAAGAAGTGGGTCTATCTGATTATGTAGAGATGCATAATGGAAGTTTTTTATTACTCCAATAACTTTTGTATTTAAATTCGCAGTTCCATCCAGATTTGCTCCAAATCCAAGTTTCTTTCCTATTGGATCATCACCCCAACCTAGAACTTCAGCTGTAGCTTCATTAATTAGCACAGATTCTTCTGCGTCTGTTTGCAAGTCTCTATTATAGTTACGACCTTTTATTATTTGCATGTTCATGGTTTCTAAATAATCATGATCTACAAAAACAAAATTAATTCCTTTTTCTTCCATACTACCGTCTTGTGTTTCAAAGAGATGTACGATAATGCCATGTCCACCACCCGGAATGCTGGAAGTTGTACCGACATTAGTTATCTGTGGATGTTTTTTAAGTTCATCTTTAATTGCTTGCAAATTCTTAACTGCAGCTGTATCTCGAATTGTTAATACAACAATATTCTCATCACTGAATCCGAGATCTTTTTCTTTTAAGAAACTGAGTTGTTGAATTACAGTGAAAGTACCAATTATCATAATAATGGAGATAGAGAACTGCAATAAAACAAGGATCTTTCTTAATATTCCCTTATTTTTTCCAAATTGTCCTTTTAATACTTCAACGGGGATAAATGAAGAGAGATAAAAAGCCGGATAACTTCCTGATAGGATCCCTACAAAAAAAGTTGTAATAAAAATTCCAATTACAAGATCAATATTTGTTAAGAATCCAAAAGTTAATTCTCGATCTGCTAATTCATTAAATGATGGCAAAATTAATTCAACAGCAACAAAAGCAAAGACCATTGCAATAGAAGCAATTAGAATTGACTCAAATAGGAATTGCCAGCGTAAATAATTCTTTTGGGCTCCTACAACTTTGCGAATTCCTACTTCAACTGATCTACTGGAAGATTGAGATGTTGCCAGATTCATATAATTTATGCATCCAATTACAAGTAAGAACAAAGCCACAATACTGAATATATAAACATAAGCAATATTTCCTGTAGGAAGGTCATATCCAACATCGGAGTGAAGGTGCACATCGGCAAGTGGATTTGTCATAAATTTGAAAGTAGCATTGATCTGTTCACCAACTGGTTTTATATATTTATCGTTAAAATCTGGATATGCATCAATTACATTTTGGATATCTCCATTTTCGGTAAGCATGATATATGTATAAAAACCAATATTCCAGAAAGCACCACTTTCCAGGCTATCAAATCGTTCAGCAAAAAATGATTTTAATGTAATAAAAGAAGCTATAGCTTCAAAATGTAAATGAGAATTGTGTGGCACGTCTTCAATAATTCCTGTTATCGTATAAATAGTGCCATTACCTGTTTCCAAAGTTTTGCCAATCGGATCTTCATCCTCAAAAATTCGTTTAGCAAAACTCTGTGTTAAAATTATTTCATTTGGATCATCAAGTGCATCTTTGGGTGAGCCTGAGATAAATTTATGTGTAAAAACGTTTATGAATGATGAATCTGCAAAATAGACGTCTTCTTCAAAAAATTGTTTCCCATCATATTGAAATAAATTGTTATCCATATCCATAAAACGGCAAAATTCAGCAATATCTTGTGGGTATTCCAATTTTAGGGCAGGCCCAAGTGGAAGAGCAGTTGCTGCAAAGCGATCTTCTGATTCCTGAATATGAAATTCAGATTCTAAACGATAGATTTTTTTGTAGTTTTTATGATGTTTATCGTACGAAAGTTCATTTTGCACGAATAAAGCAATTAGTATTGTACAAGTAAGACCTATTGCTAAACCAATGATATTAATCATAGAATAGAATTTTCTATTCTTGAGATTTCTAATTGCAACTTTTATAAAATTCTTGAACATATTTACTCCTTCAAAACTTGATCCCTTAACAATCTTCAAAAAAATACCGTTGGCAAGTTTCCTCACCAACGGTTAGGTAGTTATAAACTTATAGATGAAATTCTTTTTTGATGTTTTCAGTAACAATATGACCATCAAATAGCTGAATTACTCTGTGTGCGTATTCTGCATGAGAAGGTGAGTGAGTTACCATTACAATTGTTGTTCCCTCTTCATTTAATTGAGTTAGAAGATCCATAACTTCTTCACCATTTGCAGAATCTAGATTACCAGTTGGCTCATCCGCAAGAATAAGTTTTGGCTTTGTTACAACTGCACGAGCAACTGCTACACGCTGCTGCTGACCACCAGAAAGTTGTTGTGGAAAATGCTTGGCTCTATGAGCAATCTTCATTCTATCTAAAACTTCTGTTACTCTTTTCTTTCTTTCAGAAGAGCTCATCTTAATATATAGAAGTGGAAGTTCAACATTTTCATAAACAGTGAGCTCATCGATAAGATTAAAGCTTTGGAAGATGAAACCAATATTAGATTTTCTCATGTTGGTACGCATCTTTTCTGTATATTTAGATACTTCTGTGTTATTAAAATGTAGTTCACCTTTATTGGGATTATCTAATAATCCAATTAAATTAAGTAATGTGGATTTTCCGCATCCGGAAGGTCCCATTATTGCAACAAATTCACCACTTGCAATTTCCATGTTTACATTGTTCAGGGCTGTAGTTTCTACCTCATCAGTTCTGTAGAATTTGGTTAAATCAACTGTCTTAATCATTTTTGCCTCCATTTTTTTATTTCAAAATTAATTTTTCTGCTCTACCAAAATTGTCATAACTAGAAATTATTACTCTTTCACCTTCATCCAATCCTTCTAGTAATTCATAATATCTTGGATTCATTCTTCCTAACCGAATTTCACGTTTAATCGCAAATTTTCCGGTTGGATCTACAACAAATATATATTGACCACCAGTGCTTTGATAGAAAGCCCCACGTGGTACAAGTAGCGCTATTTGTGATGCACCTAATTCTAATTTGACCCTAAATGTTTGTCCGGTTCTTATTTGATCTGGTATTGTATCAATAAAAACAAGATCGACTCCAAATCTACCGTTTCTAACTTCCGGATATATTTTTTTTATCTTCAATCCGTAGGAATTTCCTGTAAAATCGAACTCACCAACAAGATTAGAATTAACACGGGAGATGTAGTGTTCATCAATCTCGAGTCTAATCTTAAATTCGTCTAGAACGTGTATTTGACCCAATCGTTGCCCAGTTCCAATTGCTTCTCCAATTTCTGCATTTACAGAAACTAGTAAACCTCTTACAGGTGCTTTTACTTTAAGGTTTTCTAATTTTTGTCTTACAAATTCCAGATTCATCTCCATTTGATCTACCGAATTCTCTAGTTGTGAAACTTGGATCTCACGGAAGAGTGAATCTGCTTTTTGGTTTTCTACAACTAATTCACGATTTTGTAATAAATAGTTATATTTCTCTTCACTTTCTTCAAACTCTTTATCTGAAATATAATCCTGTTTAAATAAATTTATGCTATTTTCATAATTTCTTTTTTGTATACTCAGTTGATAATTGAGATCTAACAATTGTCTTTTTAAGCTGAGTTTGTTTTGCTCCATAGAAAGGCGTGTATTACGCAAGTTATTGATCTGTTCAGCAAGGTTTGCTTCACGATTCATTATATCAAGATGAAGATTCGTATTACTTAACCTTAATATAACATCACCTGCTTCAACCATTATTCCTTCTTCAATTAATAACTCTTCTACTCTGCCACCTTCAATAGCATCTAAGTAGATTGTACTAATTGGCTGTACAGTACCAGTTTGAGTTATATAATCTTGGAAATGATCATTTTGCACTTCCTCAATTGAAATGCGATCTATCTGAACATTAAATTTTGATGTGTGATCTCCAAAAATTAGATTATAAAGTATTATAATTGTAAAAAGTGCACCTAGCGAAACTAATAGTATTTTCTTTGGTGGCCATTTTTTCTTTTCAATTGCTCTGTCCATTCCCTCACTCCTTTTTATTTTCACTACTAATTAAAGCAAATAATGTGCCAAATACGTAAATACTACGTGCATAGCCAGATACGCAAAATATATTGTATAAATCTGTTCGATTGCGTACTTGCATATGTACGTTGGCGGACAGTTTTTTTGTTGACGAATTTTATTCATTAAAATAAGTATGGAGTTGAATTTAGTGAATGATATAAAAAATTGGTATTTGGGAGTTTTTGAAATGGGTAAATTTGGTAAAATATTAGCAATTGACGATAACGAAGATATACTTTTTAGTTTAAAATTACTCTTAAAAAATCATTTTGAATTGATACATACAGAAATAAATCCTGATAGGATACCGGGTTTATTGGAACAAGGTAGTTTTGATGTGATACTTCTCGATATGAATTTTACAAGAGATATGATAGGAGGTCAGGAAGGATTTTATTGGTTAGAAAAAATCCTGGAAATAGATCCTTCTGCCGTAGTAATTTTTATTACTGCTTATGGTGATGTTGAGCGTGCAGTTAAGGCAATAAAGGCAGGAGCTGTAGATTTTGTTTTGAAACCTTGGCAAAATGCAAAGTTATTAGCTACAATATCTTCTGCTCTAAAATTACGTGGTTCTTTGTTAGAAGCAGATAAATTAAGACTTTCTAGAAATGAGTTATGCAAGAAATTAGATCAACCCTTCCATGATTTTATTGGTGATTCTGCTGAGATGTATAAAGTATACAATATTATTCAAAAAGTTGCATCAACAGATGCCAGCGTTTTAATATTAGGTGAGAATGGTACAGGAAAAGAACTTGTAGCCAGAGCTTTACACAGAAATTCAGCTCGTAGTAAAGATGTATTCCTAAGTGTGGATCTTGGTGCAATTAGCGAAACCCTATTCGAAAGCGAATTATTTGGGCATATGAAAGGTTCTTTTACAGATGCAAAAAAAGATAAACCCGGAAGATTTGAGGTTGCTTCTGGAGGTACGCTTTTCCTAGATGAAATTGGAAATCTGTCACCTTCACTGCAATCGAAATTGTTAACAGTTATCGAGAAGAGGGAGGTTGTAAGAGTTGGATCTAATAAACCAAGACCAGTTGACGTTCGTTTGATATGTGCAACAAATATGCCAATCTATAAAATGGCAAAAGAGGGTTCTTTTCGACAAGATCTCTTATATAGAATAAATACAGTTGAGATCAATTTACCTCTGCTGCAAGATAGAATAGAAGATATTCCGTTGCTTGTAGAACATTTTCTGCTTAAATTTACTCATAAATATAAGAAAAATATTAAAAGTGTTAATTCAACTGCAATGAAGAAACTCCGTCAATATAGCTGGCCGGGAAATGTAAGAGAATTACAGCATGCTGTAGAGAGAGCTGTGATATTAAGTGAATCTAAAATTTTGCAACCAAATGATTTCATGCTGAAAACAACTCAAAATGCAAGTAATGATGGAACTTTAAGCACTTTTAATATTGAAGATATAGAACGTGATGTTATTCAAAGAGCATTACGAAAGTATGATGGTAATATAAGTCAGGCGGCAAAAGAACTCGGATTAACAAGGGCTTCTCTTTATAGAAGATTAGAAAAATATGGTTTATAAGAATTTTAAAGTTCATACAGTTGTTCGCATAGTTCTTATCATATTAATGATCTTAGCTGTTTTTATCTCGATCTATAGTTTTGGATTTAATGTGACTCCGATCTTGTTGGGAACACTAATAATCTTTCAGGTTTTTGACCTAATAAAATATGTTCAAAAAACCAACAGATATCTAACCAGTTTCTTAGAATCTATTCGCTATGCAGATTTTTCACGAAGCTTTAGACTAGAAGGTTTAGGTTCTGCTTATGATGAGATGAAAGATGCTTTTAACGATGTGATAGCAGATTTTCAGAAGATCAGAACAGAAAAAGAAGAGCATTATCATTATCTTCAAAATGTAATCCAGCATATTGGAATCAGCCTAATTGCGTTCCAAAAAGATGGTAGCGTTGAGATGATAAATAATAGTGCAAAAAAACTATTTCAAGTTAGCAAACTTAAAAACATTAAAGATCTGCAGAGTTACAGCTCTGAGCTTGTAGAAAAATTGCAAAATATGAAAACTGGTGAGCGCACACTTGTACAGGTTACCGATAATGATATGATGATGCAATTAGCTGTTTATGCAACTGAATTTAAAATAAGAATGCAAAGCATAATCTTGGTTTCTATTCAAAATATTCAGTCTGAATTAGAAGAGCAGGAAATGGAAGCCTGGCAAAAACTTATTCGTGTTCTAACGCATGAGATAATGAATTCAATTACTCCCATTGCTTCACTTTCTTCAACAATAAATGAGCTGTTAAAAGACATTGATACGACCGATAATATTCCTCAAATGATTGATGATGATACTATAATTGATATTCGAAATTCATTAAAAACGATATCTAAAAGAAGTACAGGCTTAGTTCATTTTGTTGAATCTTATCGTAATCTTACCAAAATCCCTAAACCTAAATTTGATATTGTTCTTGTTAGCGAAATATTCAATAATGTTCACCTATTAATGGAAAAAGACCTAATGATAAATGGTGTTGAATGTGTATTGGATATTTCACCACCTAGCCTGGAATTAACAGCCGATGAAGAATTGATTGAACAGGTACTTATAAATATAGTTAAAAATGCAATACATGTACTATCTGATACTAAAGATGCAAAAATTGTAATGCGAGCATTCTTAGATAAAAGAGGTAAGATCGCATTGCAAGTTATAGATAACGGTCCCGGAATCCTTAAGGAAGTAATTGATAAAATATTCGTACCATTTTTTACAACCAAACCAGATGGCTCTGGAATTGGATTGAGTTTGTCTAAGCAAATCATGAGAATGCATGGTGGTACGCTTACAGCACAATCAGAGCAGAATGTGGAAACTAATTTTACTTTAAGATTTTAAGGTTATTCATAATTTGATCTAAATTTTATTTGGAATATCTTCATCCAAAGAATTTTCGTGCTTCTTCATTGTTCTTCTAATTTTTTGAACGTAAATGTCACCTTCAGCAGAATATTTTGTTAATCCATTTGCAAGTGTGTATGCATCTACCGGTTCATTTGTCTCTCTGAAATCTTTTCGGTTTTTGCGTAAATCATAATAAGCATTATGGGTATTCAAATTCCTTAAGTAACACTCTATAGATTGATTTACTGTTTCATATTTTGCAACATAAAATTTTGCTCCCTCTGAACGCTTCTTAGGAATAATACCCCTGCTCTGTGACATCGTACGCATTCCAAAAAGGTTGTTAGCCCTCTTTGCAAAACCGGATGTTCCATATGCAGATTCTATTGCTGCCTGTGAAATAACCATTAACTCTGGAATTACATCAATTCTGGTTAACAAATATGATAGATCCTCTTTATTTGTATAAGAAAAATTATACAATTTATAATATATTGCCTTGTTATTAATCCAGTTGATATCATCTACATCAAGATTTCCTTTTTCTAAGCTAGTTATCAAATTAATTAACTTGATCCTGTCATGCATTATATAGCTATTCTCAGATTTTATGATGGGTCTTAAAAAATCTAAGAATGATTGTACATTTTGTTCATATGTTAATGTTTTTGAAAATCCAGGTACAGAAGTGAATTGTTCAACTTCGTATATTATTGTTTCTTTAAACTGCGAAGCATGAACTATATCTGTCACTGTAAAAACTACTATTATCAATATCATTAAAATTGAAAACAATTTATTGCGATACACCTTATCTCCTATCTTTATCTTTTCATGATTTATTTTATTAAAAAATATCTGGGGACAAACTTTTTTGGAGGTTATAATGTCAAGAAGAAAAATTGTCTCAAAAAACATAAAATCAATTAATAGTGATATATAGCGATAAATACTGTCATTCTAAGTGAAGAGAAATATTCAAAATGAGCTCCAAATACTATTCTACTTTATAATAATCTACTTGACTCTAAAAGTACGAAATAATTTATGGGTACTCTAAAGTGTAGTAGTAGAAAATGAAATATTAGAAAATAATATGCAGGATTTCTGATCTTATCCTGTCATTAAACTGTAGATGAAACAATATAGAAAGTGATTTGGAGGTATAATGTCACGACTTGATCTGTTTGTGTTGGGGTCTTTAAGCAAGCAACCAATGCATGGTTACAAAATTATTAGATATTTTGAAAAGCGTGGAATTGAAATGTGGGCAAGGGTAAAAACTCCTTCTGTATATAAAACATTGCAAAGATTAGAAAAACAAGGTTTTATTACTGGGAAAATGAAACAGGATGGTAATAATCCACCACGCAAAGTTTTTACATTAACAAAAGAAGGTAAAAAGCACTTCTTGGAATTACTAAATACATTTCTTTGGGGAAAAGACAAATCTCATACTCCTATGGATTTCTGGAACGCATTTCGGTTTGTTCAAAAAAATATCACTCTTACAGAATTCTTAGAAATTATTAAGAATCGGGAAGATAAACATGAGCAAATGGAAATGAAAATGAAAAAAAGACATAAGCAGGCAATTGAAGATGGTGAAATGCCGGAGTTTCCCTTTTATGCAAAAATTATGCATGGGACAATGAAAAAAATGAAAGGTCTTGAACTTGAAACATTAAAGCAGATAAAAGAAGCAGCAATACTTCCCGTGAATAAAAAAGACTTTAAAGAGGAGAATTAATGAAAAAAATATTATTACCAATTATTGTGATTTCGTTATCAATGAACTTAATTGCACAATCACTCACTTTAGACGAAGCTAAGAAATTGGCTCTAAAAAATAATCCAGATCTACTTGCTCAGGAACAAGCTACAAAAGCCAGTAAAAATAGTTTGTGGCAATCTTATTTGAGTTTAATCCCTTCTGCCACAGTGAACGGAAACTATGTAAAATTTAATGAGCTTAGAATGGTGGGAACACCAGAACTTGCGGAAGAAACTCAATCTTATGGATACACGATTTCTCAACCTATTTTTAATGGTGGAAAAATCTGGCTTGGTGCTCGTATGGCTAACGATGGTTACAAAATTGCCAAAGAAAATTTAACAAACAAATTATTGAGTACAATAGCAGATGTTGAATCAAAATATTTTAATGTACTAGAAAATCAGAACCTATTAGAGATCTCAAGAAAAGATCTGCTCTCATCTCAAACAAATGTGGATGTAGCTCAAGTTAGATACGATGCCGGAACACTTTCTAAAGCTGAATTATTACAATTCCAATCTGAGTTAGCCGGCAAAGAAGTAAATTTAATTCAAATGGAAAATTTGTATCAGATCAGCTTGTTAGAACTCGCGAATTTCTTACAGATCGAAGAGATCAAAGAATTGTCAGAAATTCCTATCGAAGCGCATCAATTAACTTTAGATGATCTTTGCAGCAAATCTATAAGCGAATTAGACGGGATGATAGAAGCAGTAGTTAATATAGGTAAGGAGAATAATCCTTCACTTAAAAAATCTAAGATCTCAGTTAATACAAATAAAAAATCATTATTAATGGCAGGCGGGAACTTTCTGCCATCTGTAAATTTACAATATTCCAATAGTTGGTCGAAATATGATATTCAAGATGATTATGAAGAAAGCGGACAACTTGGAATTAATCTATCTGTCCCAATCTTTCCACTGGTAGATAATGGCTTAGAAGTAGCAAAAGCAAACCATAATCTAAAGCAAGCTAAATATACTTTAGGAACTGTTAGTAGCGGTATCAAACTCTCTTTGCAAAGCTCAATCATAAATCTGGTAGCTGCTGCAAAAACTGTAAAATCTGCTAAACTTGCAATGAGCTACTCTCAAGAAACTTATGATCAAATGAAAGAACGTTTTGCATTGGGTGCGAATACTGCGAATGATCTTCTATTTGTTGAAGTAATGTTTACTTCTGCTCAAAATCAATATACAAGCAGCTTTTATAATTATTTACGTGCTAAATCTAACTTAATGTTAATTATGGGCGAAGAAGATCCACAAATTTTAGAAAAAATAATAAATAGATAATTGGAGAAAAAATGAAGAACATAACAAAACTTACCTTATTAATTTTTGTACTTGCAATGTCACTAATCTCATGTACAGAGAAAAAGAAATCTGAAAGCCCAATGGGTAGTAAAACAAAAGAGAAAGAAGTTCTTGTAATGGTTCAAGAAATGCAACAACAGGATCTTGATAAATATGTAAATGTTATTGGAAAATTAGAAGGTATTACAGATGTAGATCTTTCTAGTGAGACAAATGGGAAAGTAATAGAGATATACAAAAAACTTGGTGATTGGGTAGATAAAGGTGATGCAATTGGCAGGATTGATAATACAGATGTTAAGAATATGTTTTTGCAATCTCAAGCATCTTTACTTGCAGCAGAAGCAAATTTAGAAACAGCAAATCTAAGTATAACCGCCTCTAATAAACTATATGAAGAAAATAAGATCTCAGAAAAAGAATTTTTACAGGCAAAAAGTTCTCTCAAGAGTGCTCAAGCAGGTTACAACGGAGCATTAGCAAATTCTGAATCTGCCAGAAAGAACTTAGAAAATTCTCAATTTACTGCACCTGTTGCTGGGTATATCGCAGAACTTAAGCTAGAAGTTGGAGAGATGGTGAATATGGGAATGAAAATAGCAGGTATTGTTAATTCTAATAAACTTATCATTCGAACAGGAGTTAGTGAATCTGATATCTCTTTTGTAAAAAAAGGTAATGATGTAACAATTAAGTATTATGGGAAAGAATATCTTGGCAAGGTTACAGGAATAGGTATTAGACCCGTAACCGGTGGCAATAATTATCCAATTGAGATTGTACTTCAAAATCCAAATTTAGAACTTTTCCCGGGCATGATAGTTGAAGGGCAAATTTACTCACATACATTTGAAAATGTGCTCTATACATCCATCGAGAATCTTAGAGAAAAATATGATAAACAATTTGTTTATGTTATTAATAATGAAAACAGAGCTGAAATCAGAATTATTGAGTTAGGAGAAAAAGTTGCTAATAATGTAATCATAAAGTCTGGTCTGCAAGAGAATGATAAACTTGTTATAGATGGTATAGATAGCCTTTCAGACAGTACTCTGGTAGAAGTAAAATCCGGATTCAATTTACAATAGCAATAATTAAGGAGATGATATGTCTTTAGCAAAATTTTCTGTAGATAATGGTGTGCTTATAAATATGATCATGATAATTGTGTTCATATTTGGTTTGTACACAATGATATATATGCCAAAAGAAGAGATGCCAGCTGTCGATTTTGGAGCCTTTTATATAATGGTAAGTTATAGGGGTGTTTCACCAGCCGAAATGGAAACTCTGGTAGTTAAAAAGATCGAAGATCAGCTAATTGATATGGAAGATGTAGATTATATTTCTTCTACAGCTTCGGAAGGTAGAGCTACAATTTATATTCAGATGGACCCCAAAGCAGATATCGATGATGCATGGAATGAGTTGAATACGGAAATGGATAAAGTGAACGATCTACCCGAAGATGCGGACGATCCATTCCTACTACAATTAAATATGCGGGAAGTAAATGAGATATGTACAGTTGCTCTTGGTGGAGATCTTTCTGATAACGCTTTGCGTGAACTTGCAGATGATTTTAAAGATGAGATTTTAGAGTTGGGCTATATCTCTAAAGTGAATATTTCTGGAACTCGTGACCGTCAGATCTGGATCGATAGTAATATCAATAAATTAAAGGAATATGGAATTTCTCTCAACGATCTAGCAAATGCAATTAACATGCGAAACAAGAATGCTCCAGGTGGTTCCATAAAAGTTGGATATGCAGAATTTCTGATACGAACAATGGGAGAATTTGATAACATTGATCAAATAGAAAACTTAGTTGTAAGCATGGATACAAATGGTCGCTCTGTTCGTATTGAAGATGTAGCAACCGTACGTGACACATTGGAAGAGGCAATTACAATAAGTAAGCTTAATGGCAAAAAAGCAGTTACTGTAGATATCTACAAGAAAGCAGATGGGAACATAATCAGTGTGATGGAAGATATTTACAAAAAAACTGCTGAATTTGAATATAGAATGGAAGGACTTTCGGTAGAAGTAAGGAACGATGGTTCGATTAGAGTTAAAAACAGCATTAGCACATTGGGAACTAATGCTATAATTGGAATCATACTGGTTTTTATAGTATTATGGATCTTTATAGGTTGGAAGAATGCGCTTTTCGCTTCGTGGGGAATACCCTTCAGTTTTCTGCTGGCATTCATTTTAATGCAGCAATTCGATGTTACACTAAATAACCTTAGTCTTTTTGCATTAATACTGGTTCTGGGTATGATAGTGGATGATGCTATTATTGTTCTAGAAAATATTCACAGGTACCGGGAAATGGGATTTAATTTAAAAGAGGCTGCCATAAAAGGTACACAAGAGATTGCATGGCCGGTAGTAGCTGCTGTAGCAACCACAATTGCAGCATTTATGCCTTTATTGATGATGGAAGGCAGAATGGGAAGATTTATGAGTGTATTTCCGATCGTGGTCTCTATGGCTCTTTTAGCATCACTTTTCGAAAGCTTGGTTATTTTGCCTTCCCATACAGCAGAACTAGGTGGGAAAAAGAATTTTGATAGAAAGAAAAAAGAACATAAACTACATGATTGGCTTGTAAAAAATTACCGTAAAACAGTTAAGAAAGTATTAAAACATAGATTGCTTACAATTCTAGCTTTGTTGGGTGCTATGTTCCTTTCTATAATGATTTTATTCTCAGGTTTGGTTAAATTCCAATTTTTCTCTAGAGGAATGCCAAAAATAATTGTAATTAATTTAGAAACGCCAACCGGAACCAGTTTAGAAAAAACTGATGAAGTGATCACAAAGGTTGAGAACTTCATTTTGAATATGCCCGAAAACGCAGATATCGAATCTGTTGTGAGCACGGTTGGACAATATTCAGAAAATCATAGAAATCTTGTAGAAACAAGAAATGCTAATATTAAAATTGATTTAGTTGAATTAGATGAAATGGAGTTTACACATAATCAGATCAAAAACAGGATAAGAAAATATTTATCTAATTTACCGGGACTCTACACTTTCAGATTTAAAGATGGAGAGCGGGGTGGACCTCCAACCGGAGAAGATATTGAGATAAGAATTAAGGGTGATGATCTAACTCGTTTAGAAGAGATCAGTGAATATGTTATTTCCGAAATTGAAAAAATAGAGGGAACAGCTGACCTTGAAACGAGTTTTGCAGAAGGTAAAAATGAGATCAGGATAGTTCCTAAACATGATAAAATGGCTCTTTATGGCTTGAATGTTCAATCGATATCATCTTTAGTGGGATATGCTTCATTTGGTGGACATATCTCTAAGTATCGTGGAACTGGAATGGATGAATATGATATTGTATTGCGTGTTATGGATGAACAGATCGATGAATTATCTGATCTAGAAAATCTACCCGTGCGAACCAGAAATGGTGATTTTATAGCACTCAAAGAAGTTGCTGATCTAGAAATCGGTTCCGGATACGCACAGATAGAACATCGTGATAGAAAGAGATTAATTACTGTAACCGGTTCTGTTACGACTTATCAGGAAAATGGGCGTACAATTCAGCGTTCTGCAGAAGAAGTTACACAACAACTTCGTGGAAATTCTCTCACAGGCGAGAAAGGAATTCTTTCGGGATTCTCAGAACGATTCCCAGGTTATCAGATTGAGTATGGAGGACAAGCAGAAGAGCAAGCAAAAACTAATAACTCGTTATATTTTGCTCTTGCAGTTGCGTTACTATTGGTCTTCACGATACTGGCGACTCAATTTAAGTCAGCTGTACAACCACTTATTGTTATGGCAACATTACCATTTGCATTTATCGGTGTTGTATTCGGGCTTTTAGTTACAGGTTTACCATTTTCGATGATGACCATGATATCTGTTGTCGCTTTGGCTGGGGTAGTGGTAAATGATGCCTTAGTCCTTGTAGATTTTGTGAATCGTGAAAGAGCAAATGGTGTTGATAGGTGGAATTCTTTGATTAATGCAGGATCTATTAGGTTGCGTCCAATAATTATGACTACAGTAACAACAATTGCAGGATTTATGCCGATAATGTTATCAAGTTCCAGTACTACATCAGATTACAAACCAATGGCAGTTAGCATCGCTTTCGGATTAGCTTTTGCAACAGTTCTTACTCTGTTTGTAATTCCTGTTATATATTCATTGGTAGATTCACTTTTTGGAAAACTTGGAATGACACGTTTCAAAACTCATGAAAAATATGAAGATTGTGTGGATTGTGAGTAGTATAAAACCTTCCGAAGGTTGTGAAGCTTCTTGCTTTTCTTGACCTTCGGAAGGTTAAATGGTATAAATTAACATTGATGAACTTGTCTTGAGCTTGTACGAGACTTGGGACAAGTTAAATGTTTTTATTCAGGATTTAATAGGTACAAAAAAATCGTTGAATTCAGTTTTAAGAAGCCGCTGTAAAGATTTTGGACAACTATCTTTTATATAAGCAATAGAGAAGACAGGATTTTCCTTATAATCAATTTCAACATAATGAATTGTCTCTCCTAAAAAATGCAAATATGCTTTATCGTCAGGAGTATGAATTTCCACATTAATATCTGTTCCATTGTAACCCAAAACCCAACCAAAATGATTCTCATTTCTTTTATCCCATATCTCATGCCAGTTTGGTTTAAAATTAGAAAAAAATGCATTAAATGGATTAAATCCAAAAGCATGATATGTGAGGTCTGCCAACCCAAAACCACCATATCTAAGAGGATTCATCTCGATTGGAACAAGTTCTTCGTTTTCTAGTTTAAATTCTGCATGGATCGGAAAATTTTTAATATTTAGTTGTTGGTTTAACTGAATAAATATTGTTTTTAATCTGTCGTAAAATTTTGTGAAGATATCATTATTTGTATAGTATAGAACGTGAAAGTAATTATTATTATCCGGCAGAGGATGATGATAAATATTTAAGATCTCCGGTTCACCATGATCATTGTAATACATATCAACAGCATATTCTTCACCTTCCACAAATTGTTCAATAATTAATTCATTCTTAGATAAAACGCTTTCAGAGAAGTACTTTGTATTCTCTTCCAATTCGCTACGTATCTCTTTTACAATTTTTTTTATATTGGTATCCTTATTCAACTCTTTTACAGCAGTTCCAAAAAAGCCTTTTACTGGTTTAATAATATACTTTTTATCACGATCAAGTTCTGTTGTTTCCACATCTTCTAAGCCAATTTTCCTAAAATAAAAATCGGGATACATATTACTCATAAGTTTGCGGAATTTATATTTATCTTTTAACATGTTAACAGCATTTACAAAAGTTGCATCAATAGATCTCTGTAAAATTATCTCAAGTGCACTTTCGGTTGGTGCATAAATTTTGTCGGTACTATCTAATTTGAATTCCGAACTTTTAAAATCTCCTTCAGAAATTATTGTCACATCATCTTCAATTTGCGTTGTGAGCTCAGAGATATATCCCTTCCCAGTAATAATGTAATTCATTTTACCCCTCTAGTTTAATTGGAAACTACTGTTTTATTATCTGTTTATCTGTCAAAAAAAAGTAAGTAAAAACAATTTGTAGACTAAAAAGTTATGGAATATTTATTGCATCAATATTTAATGAAAAAATTATATTAGGAGTATTTGATGAAAAAAATAATTATTACTTTATTGTTTTGCTTAACTATGGTTAGTTCAGTTTTTGCATGGCGAGATAATGAAATGCAAGTTCGTGTGTTTTATAATAATAATATGGAACTTCAACAATTGATCAAGCTGAATGCAGAAGGCGATATTTACCCAAATGGTGAAGCACTTTTATATTTGGTTCCTTCAGAATTTGGAGTATTAAAATCAACAGACCTTAAATACCAGATAGAAAATGATGACCTTAAAACATATGCAGAAAATTTTTGGACTTCAAAGGATAACACAAGAGAAGCATATCATACTTATGCGGAGATAATAGATCTAGCAGATAGTCTAGTTTCAGCTTTTCCTGAAATCTGTGAAAAACATCTATTTGGAACATCTGTTCAAGGTAGAGAACTTGGTGCACTTAAAATTTCCGATAATGTAACTTTAGATGAGAATGAAGCAGAAGTTTTCTTCGATAGTGGAATTCATGGAGATGAGATCGGAGGGCCAGAAAATATGATCCGTTTTGCTCGAGATCTTTGCCGTGATTATGGAACTGATCCAGAGATAACTGATTTGATAGATAATCGTGAAATTTGGTTATTCTATATGGTGAATCCTGATGGTAGAGTTTCAGATGATCGCACAAATGCCAACGGTGTAGATTTGAATCGTGATTCTGGATATATGTGGGATGGATGGGGAAGTAGCACTGGAGAATATTCCCAACCTGAATCAAAAGCTTTAAGAGATTGTCATTATAACAGACAATTTGTTGTTCACACAACATATCATAGTGGTACTGAATACATCTCTTGTCCATGGAGTTATCGCTCTAGTCAATGTACTGATCTTGATCATATACTTCAGCTTGCTGGAGAATATGCTTCTTCTTCAGGATATGCAATTATGGAGTATGGACAAGGAAATTCTGGGATGTATGCAATTAATGGAAGTACAAAAGATACAAATTATGGAATGATGGGAGCAATTAGCTGGTCAATGGAAATTTCTTATGACAAAGATCCACCAGCCAGCCAGATAATGATGTTCTATAATTATAATAAACCTGCTATGCTTAGCATGATTGAGCATGCCGGTTATGGTTTGGAAGGTATTGTTACCGATGCAAATACTGGGGACCCAGTAACTGCTGCTGTATTTATTGAAGATTACTTTCCTACATATACCGATGTAAACGCTGGAGATTATCACAAATATGTTCTCCCAGGAACCTATGACATTACTATCGTAGCTAATGGTTATGAAACACAAACCATTACTGGAGTAGCAGTTGTTGCAGGAAATGCGACACCAACAGATTTTCAACTTCAACCATTGTCCGGACAATATATTTATAAAATATCAGCTTCCAGAATACCTGGTAATAACGAAGCTGATGAAGGTGATACTCCAGGTGTAATTGGAGCTCCAGATAACAGAAATTATTCAATTGGAAAAAATGGCTGGATAATTGTTGATATGCAATTTCCAATTGCTGATGGTGCTGGTAATGATATAAAAATATATGAAGGTGATACTTCACCCGAAGGTTATTCTGTTTTTGCAGGTGAAACAATTGATGGCCCCTGGATGTTTCTGGGTGATGGTATGGGAACAACTGAATTTGATTTAGCTTTTGGAAATTTAGTAGAGGCTCAATTCATAAAAATTTCTGATGATGGAGATGGATCCGCTACTTCCGCAAATGCTGGTTTTGACCTGGATGCAATTGAAGCAATTGCTGAGGTAACAGGTACATACATCGCCTTTCTTGGTTTTGAATTAGATGAAATGGTAGGAAATGGTAATGGTTATATCGATCCTGGTGAGACTATGGATATGTTGGTTTCTATTAGAAATAATGGTAGTGCTCTAGTAGAAGATGTTGAAGGAATACTCTCAACGAATTCGGGATATATAACTATGAATAATGGTGATATAATTTTTGGTGATATCACTCCGGGACAAGAAGCTTATGGTATATTTACTTTCACAGTTGATGAATCAACTCCTGTAGGCGAATTACTTGTATTTGATTTTGATGTTACAGCAAACAGTGGTGCATATAGTACAAACTTCGATATTGCTTGTATGGTTGGTATTGCAATTGAGGATTTTGAATCAAATAATTTTGAAAGTTTTGAGTGGGATTTTGGTGGCAATGCTGATTGGATCATTTCATCAGATCCTTACGAAGGTTCATATTCTGCACAATCAGGTGATATCGATGATAATGAATCGACTTCATTGATATTAGCCGCTGAAATACTTGCAGATGGAGACATCAGCTTCTTTAGAAAAGTTTCTTCAGAAGAGGGTTGGGATTATTACAGTTTCTATATCGATAATAATCAACTTGGTACCTGGAGTGGAACCGTAGATTGGGTAGAGGAGTCTTATCCAGTGACTGCAGGTAATCATACTTTTAAATGGGAATATACAAAAGATACTTCAGTATCAAGTGGTAGTGATTGTGGTTGGGTAGATTACATCATTTTCCCACCAATGCTTTCTAATGTTGTACAACTTGATCCACCTACGAATCTTGAAACTGAGATAGTAGATTTCAATTCATCAATTATTTTATCTTGGGATGGTGCAGAACGTTCTAAAAATAATAACAGAGATCTGTTAGGATATAATGTTTATTATGATGGTGTGTTCGTAGCAAATATTGTTGCAGGACCATATGTTTTTGAAGGACCATTCGCTTCAGGTGATTACTTTTTTGAAATAACAGCAGTTTATGATGAAGGTGAATCGGAAGCTGCAGAAATAACAGTTACAATTGTTCTTGATCCACCTGAAAACCTTGAAGCAGTGAGTTATGGCGATAATATAGTTCTCTCTTGGGATCCGCCACCACCAATTCGAGGAATTGTTGAATATACAATTTATCGTGACGAAATAGAGATCGCTACAACTACAGAAATAACATACACAGATCAATCTATGCAATCAGGTAGCTACAATTACGGTGTAGCAGTTGTTTTCGATGGAGGATATGAATCTGATCAAACAGAAATATTGATCGAGCATACACAAGCAGGAACACTTCTTATTCCAGAAGAAACAGTGCTTACAGGAAATTATCCTAATCCATTTAATCCAACTACAACAATTAGTTTTTCAACTAAAGAAGCAGGTCATGTATCAATTGAGATTTTCAATATGAGAGGACAGCTAGTGAAAGTACTTGTAAATGAATATCTAGATGCAGCTTATCATGATATTGTTTGGAGTGGAGAAGATGAAAATAGTAAGAAGGTTTCAAGCGGATTTTACTTTTACAAAATGAAATCAGCAGATTATACAAAAACAAAGAAAATGATTCTTATGAAATAGTGGAAAATTACTTGATCAATCAATAGTGATTATTTAACTTTTCATTTTTGATGAAATAGAAATTAGTAGTTTGTAAATAGCCCCCATTTTGCTGGGGGCTTTTCTTAAATAGGATCTTTTAGAAAACCATCGAAAATAGTAACAATTATGAATCTGTTAATTTCCAAATAAAACTACAAATTTTTACTTTTTTTTGAGTAAAATATACCATCCTAAATGAGATTAATAATCAATACAAAGCATTAGGAAAATGTAAGGCTAAATCATTAAAGGATATAGGGAATATCCGTATTATTGTGTATATTTAATAGGGTAAAATATATCGTTGCTACGTAAAATATTTTACTTGACACTGAAAATGCATTCTCATTTACATTGCACCAAAAATTAAGGAGGAATTACGTATGGGAAAAGTATCAATAACCATTAATGGTTCTGAAGTAAAAAATATTTATCCAGCAGTTACAATTGCTGTTTCAGCTGCAGCTAGTGGTGACGATGTAATTTTGTTCATATTACCAAGTGGATTACCAGCTTTTAAGAAGGGTGCATACAAAGAGTTGGATGAAAAAGCAAATAATCTTCCTGATCTTGTAGAGATGATGGAAGGGCTTGAAATGCTTGGGGCACGTATTCTTATTTGTGAACTTGGATTTGAAGTTCACGGATTAAAAGAAGAAGATCTTGTAGAAGGTATTGAAGTTGTTGGAGCTACAACATTTGTAGCTGAAGCTCAAGGATCAGATTTAACATTTTCATTCTAACAAATAAAAAAAGGAGATCAAAATGGCTGTAAAAGAATTAGATTGTGTAGGACTTAAGTGTCCACAACCGATTTTAAAAGTTGTTGCTTACATTCCACAAATGGAAGCTGGAGATATTTTAGAAGTTAAGGCAGATTGCCCTTCATTCCCAACAGATATTAAAGCTTGGTGTGATAGAACAGGTAAAACTATGTTATTCTGTATGGATGATGGTACTGGAAGTCACTCTGCACAAATCCAGTTTTAACTATATTAGAGCGCACAGCAATTGTGCGCTCTTTTTTTTTACTATATAAATATTGAGGAATAATGGAAAATTTTAAACCTAAGATCGTTGGATTTCTTTGTAACTGGTGTACATATGCTGCAGCAGACCTTGCTGGTGCTTCTAGAAAAGAGATAAACCCATCTTTAAATGTTGTACGGGTGATGTGCACAAGTAGGATAGATCAAAATTTATTATTAAACACATATTTTAGCGGTGCTGATGGCATATTGGTTGCTGGCTGACATCCTGGTGATTGTCATTACCAGGTTGGTAATTATTATGCTAGAAGAAGAATCGCTTTATTAAAGAAAGTTTTTGAAGCACTAAAAATTGATTCACAGAGAATTCAGTTATCTTGGATATCAGCTTCAGAAGGTAAACGTTATATCGAAGTGGTAAATGAATTTTCAGATAAAATAGAAAAATTAGGACCAAATCCTGTAAGACAGGATACACATATATAAACAATAACTAATGAAAAAATCTTTTGATATAATTAATCCCATGAAACTCGATTCAAAAGATTAAATACTCATTCATTAGATACGGGGAATATTAAATGGATCAAATTGATAATGTACTAATAATAGGCTCTGGTGTTGCTGGAATGGAAGCTAGCCTTATGCTTTCGAAAGCTGGTAAGAAAGTTACGTTGGTAGAAAAACTTTCTCTTATTGGTGGAAAGACGATAAAGAATGAAGAAACATATCCAAATATGGATTGCTCAACTTGTCTCGTAGCTCCAATACAACAAGAGATCCTGCAGGATGGGAACATAAACGTTCTTACTTCTAGTTTGGTAGAAGAGGTAAAAGGTGATGCAGGAAACTTTACAGTAAAGATAAATAAAAAAGCAGGTTACGTTGATCTGGTGGCTTGTTTAGGCTGTGGAATGTGTTACCCGGTTTGTCCTGTGGAACTTGTTAATGAGTGGGAAGAGAACCTGACAAATAAGAAAGCTATCTATGTCCCTTGTGCTGGTGCTCTACCAAATGTTCCTGTAATTAATGCTGAAAATTGTTTACAATTAAACGGAACAGAAACCTGCAATAAATGCGTTGAAGCCTGTATGTTTGGTGCTATTAATATGGCAGAGAAAGATGAACAGATTGAAGTTAATGTTGGTGCTATATTAGTGGCTACAGGTTATGACATGCTTGATATTAGCAATATTAAAGATTTAGGATACGGACAATATCAAGGTGTTTATACCGCAATGGAATTCGAAAGACTTTTTGCAGCTAACGGACCAACCGAAGGAAAACTTGTAATGCGCGATGGAGAAAAAGTACCTTCTTCAGTTGCAATAATTCATTGTGTTGGAAGATCGCAAACTCATTATTGCTCTAATGTTTGCTGTATGGCATCTTCAAAACATGCTCATTTTTTACATCATAAATTACCTGATGCAAAGATATATAATATTTATTCTGATGTCTGCCTCCCCGATAAAACTTATCAGAAATTCCATGAAGGTGTTAAAGCAACTTCTTCAAAATTCATCTATCAGTTAGATCGTGATAAAATGAAAATAAGTGAAGAGAATGATAAATTAAAGATCGATTATCTGGATAATACAGGTAAAAATTCTTCTATCCAAGTTGATATGGTAATCTTAGCAAACGCTTTGAAATCAGCAGAGGGTAGTGGTGAATTGAAAGAAGTTTTAGGTATTGATCATGATAAATTTGGTTTTGTAGAAGCTCAACCATTCAGAATAGGTTCAATTGCAACTTCAAAACCCGGAATCTTTGTTGCTGGTTGTGCAGAGGGGCCTAAAGATATTCAGAACTCAGTAATTCAATCTGAAGCTGCTGTAGCGCAGATTATGTCGCTTTTAAATAGATAAGGAAATATTATGAGTGAAAAAATCGGAATCTATGTTTGTGAATGTGGACCCAATATTGCATCTAAAGTAGATATTGAAAAAATAATGCAGGAACTTGCCAAATTAGAAGATTATAAAGATAAAGAACTGGTTATTAAGAATCATAAATTACTATGTTCTGTAGAAGGCAAGAAGTTCCTTGAAGATGAAATTAATGAAAATAATTTAACGCATCTTGTCTGTGCAGCTTGCTCTCCAAGAGACCATGATACAACCTTTATTAATGTTTGTAAAAAAACAGAACTCAATCCATATTTGTATCAAATTGTAAATATTCGTGAACAATGTGCATGGATAATTCCAGATAAAGAAGAAGCTACATCCAAAGCTATTCGCATGATACATGGTGGTATGGATAGAGTAATGTATCAACAGCCATTAGAAGAAAAACAACTCGATAGTAATCCTGATGTTCTAATTATTGGTGGTGGCATTGCAGGAATGGAAGCAGCTATTACTCTTGCCTCGAAAGATCGTGCAGTTTACTTAATAGAAAAAACTGATAAATTAGGTGGAAAATCTGCTAAACTTAAAGAATTATTACCGAGACAAGGTGTTACATTAAATAATCTACAACAAAAAATCTCTGATGTTCAAAGTAATAGATACATTAAGGTTTTTACAAATACCGAATTGGATTCGATAGTTGGATTTTTGGGCAATTTTGAAATTGTTATAAAAAATGTGAAAGAAACCGATAATACAACGGAACTTCTAGCTGGAGCTGTTGTTGTAGCAACAGGGTTCGATCTTACTAATATATCATCTCTTGATTCTTACAATTCTAATAAGGAAGATGAGATTTATAATGCTTTAGAAATTGAAGAGATGCTTTTGGCTAATGGTAAAATTACAATGCAAAATGGTAATGAACCGACAAAAGTAGCGTTGATACATTGTGTTGGTAGACCGGAAGTCGGTTACTGTTCCAAAACATGCTGTGATTATTTACTGAAGATTGCTAAACTTATCAAGGATCAATCTCCCACAATTGAAGTAACAGAATTATACAAACACATGTGCCTTCCCAATAAACATGATGAAGAATTTTATGAGCAAGTGCAGGGCAAGGGTGTTGACTTTATAAAGATAAAAAATGCAGAAGTTCATGGAACAACAATAAACCTTACAGATATTACAGATGCCAAAAAGAAGCTTGATGTTGATATGATAATAGTGGGAACGGCAATGGTGCCAGCTGCTGGTACGGCTGAGCTTGGTGTTGAATTAAATATTGATCAACATGAAACTGGATTTTTCCAAGAAGCACATCTGAAGATTAATCCTATTTCAACAAATACCGATGGAGTATTTGTAGTTGGTGGAGCTCATGGTCCGGTTGGAATAAGCGAATCTATGTTACAAGCTCAAGCAGCTGCAGGAAAAATTTTCACACAACTAATCCCGGGACAGAAGATAATTCCTGAAGTAAAAGTTTCTGAAATATTAGAAGCATATTGCACTGGTTGTCAAACGTGTTTAGAAGTATGTGGTTTTGGTGCTATTTACTTCGATGAAGATAAAGGAATTTCTGTAGTGAACGAAGCTATTTGTAGAGGTTGTGGAAACTGTGTAGGAAGTTGCCCATCCGGTTCAATTCGAACCAGACATTTTACAAATCCACAATTATATCAAGAAGTAAAAGAAGCACTTCGCTAACATGAAGTGATAGATAGAGGAGAACTTATTAATGACTAAAATCTCTAAGAAAGGAGTCCTTCTGGAAGTGAAGAGTGGTGTTCAAACATCTATTCTCCAGTTCTTTCAGGATGCAGTTGAGAAAAAGATCTTTGATGCCGTGATGCTGCCAATGAAAGTGCCATCAGGTGATTCTTTTGCCTGGATCATGATCGAAGATTCTAAGATCATAAAAAATGCACAACCACTTGCTCCAATTATGCCGGTGAATGCAGCTAAAGCATTGAAAAGATACACCCGAAAAGGGAAGGGAAAATTCAAAGTTGCAGCTTTATTGAAGCCTTGTGAAATTCGTGCTACAATAGAACTGACTAAATTGAATCAAGTGAATCTTGATGATGTAACATTATTCAGTTATGATTGTGTTGGTGCACTTCCCATGCAGGATTATATTGCTGATCCAAAAGAAGGTGATGCAAAATTCGAAAAACTTTTAACAGATAAAAACTGGAATTCTAAATATGTAAAACCTGTCTGCAAGATCTGTGATAAGTTTTCACTTTCTGCCAGCGACCTGCATTTTGCTTTGAATGATCAGGAACTTCTCCTGTTCTCTAACAGTGAAAGAGGTGAGAAGCTAATAACAGATCTTGACCTAAAAGTAGAAATTAACTTAAAGAAATGGCAAACTTATATAGAAGAACAAAAAAAGATCAAATTAAAGAATAAAGAAGAGACATATAAAATAGTAAAAGGTATGGTTGAAGGATTTGAAAATCTTACTGAAACTTTCTCTAATTGTATTGGCTGTCATAATTGCAGTAGTTCATGTCCGATCTGTTATTGCCGTCAATGTTACTTCGATTCTTCAGTTGCAAAACCAAACTCGGATGTTGTAATGATGAGAGCAGAAGATAGAGGCGCAGTATCGTTACCATTAGACCGAATTATGTTCCATACAGGAAGAATGGCCCACATGAGCCTTTCCTGTGTCTCTTGTGGACTTTGCTCAGATGCCTGCCCTGTAAATATTCCAGTTGCTAAGATCTTCAGTTATGTAGCAAGCCAGACACAGAAAACGTTTGAGTATTCTGCTGGAGCCAGTGCCGGAGATGCTCTTCCAATGAAAGAATATAGATTGGATGAACTTGGAGAGCTTGGAGAATTAGTAAAAAGTGCTGAAGCTCAGGAGGGTGGTCATGAGTAAAATTTTAAAGACTAATAAACCTGTTGAGCAAACCTTGAACGATCTTCTGAAGCATTTATTGGAATCAAAACAAGTGAGTGCAGTTTTCTCTTTGCGTAAAGTAAATAAGAAAGGTTCTGTAGATTATGGATTGATTTCAGATGTTAACAAGTTAGATGAAATTGCACCTTTACACCCTATGATGCCAGCGAATGCCGGACAACTTTTAGGAAGATTCACTCCAATGGAAAAACCTGTAGTTGCTGTTGTTCGTCCTTGCGAATTTAGAGCTTTTGTAGAGCTGGTAAAACGAGAACAGGGTAAGATGGATAATTTCCTATTCATTACTTTTAGTTGCGGAGGCGTGTTTACACTTAAAGACAATGCGGAAGATAAAATAAAAAACAAGCTCGATGGATACTGGAAATCTGTTAAAAATTCAACAATTCCAGAAGGTGTTAGGAACGCTTGTCGCTCCTGTGAAAATATTGCTCCGTTGAACTCAGACATATTTATTTCATTGATTGCTGAAGAGAGCGGTAAAATCTATTTAAATTCTGAGAAAGCAGAAAAAATGCTGGAAGGATTTGAAACAGAAACTGAAAATGCCGAATTCGATCCAACAATTCTAGATACCATATTAAAGGAAAGAGCAGCAAAAAAGAAAGAAGTATTTTCAAAAATTGATACAAAAGAAACCGGTTTAGATGGTTTGATAGATATATTTGGAAAATGCATTGGTTGCCATGGCTGCAATACAGTTTGTCCGATCTGTTATTGTACACTGTGTGATTTTGATTCATTTAATTATGATTACAATACACCAATAATGGAAAAGGAACTGGCAGAAAAGGGTGCACTTAGATTACCTCCAGATACATTATTCTTCCATCTTGGAAGACTCTCTCACATGAGTTTTTCTTGTGTAGGATGCGGAATGTGTTCCGATGTTTGCCCTGCATTAATTCCGGTTGCAGATGTTTTTAAGAAAACAGGAGAAGATACTGCTGGAATGTTTGATTTTGTTGCAGGAAGGGATGTGGAAGAAGCAATCCCTGTAATGATTTATAAAGAAGAAGAATTTCCTGAGTTGGGAGAATAATTATGATTATAAACAACACGCCTAAAATAATCAGTTTTTTATGTAAATGGTGCTCTTATACTGGTGCGGATCTGGCTGGTATTAACCGTTCTCAATACCCCACAGCTATATTGCCGATAAAGGTAATGTGTTCAAGCAGGGTAGATCCTGTATTTCTTATAAAATCATATTTGCGTGGAGCAGATGGCGTATTGGTTGGTGGCTGACATCCTGGAGATTGTCATTACCAGGTTGGTAATTATCACACACGTCGTCGTATAGCGATTGCAAAAAAGATTTTTGATACACTTGGTTTAGAAAATGATCGTTTAAGACTTACATGGATTTCTGCTTCTGAGGGTAATAAATTTGCTCAAGTTGGAATTGAGTTTACAAAACAGATTGTAGGAATGGGAGAAAATCCCACCAAGAAACATATATTTTTATAGTGATGTTGGTTGTGAAATTTAACTGAGAAGAAATAATCAGTAACTAACAATAGAAATTGATTAGTAATATAAGTGTAAAATTGGATATTGGAAATTTTTTATTCATCAGTTGGAAATTCAAGGCAGTATCTAAAACTAATTATGATAGAAGAAGAAAACAAAACATTTTTTGTGTTCTTTTGGATAAAAATCATCGAGGATAATTTATGGGTTTAAAGAGTAGATCGGTAATGGTCGTGGGAGCTGGGATAGCAGGTATTCAAGCTTCTCTTGATTTGGCGGAAATGGGATTAGATGTACATTTGGTGGAAGAATCTGCAACAATTGGTGGAAGAATGCCGCAGCTTGACAAAACATTTCCAACCAATGATTGTTCCATGTGCATACTCGCTCCTAAAATGAGTGAATGTGCCCGACATCCTAATATTACAATTCATATCAAATCAACTGTCGAATCAGTTACAGGTGATCCTGGTAACTTTACTGCAAAGATCGTTGAGCATGCAAAGTATGTTGACCCTGTTAAGTGTGTAGCTTGTGGACTTTGTGAAGAAAAATGTCCTGTTAAAGTTGATGATGAATTTGATATGGGGCTTCGTAAAAGAGGAGCTATTTCTCGCTCTTTTTTACAGAGTATTCCATCTGAATATACAATTGATAAAGATAGATGCTTGTACTTGTTAAAAGGTGTTTGCCGCATCTGTGAAAAGGTTTGTCCAGCAGGTGCCATTAATTATGAAGATAAAGATGTTAAGATCAAATTGAATGTTGGGTCTGTAATTCTAGCTTCAGGTATCGATGCATTCAATCCTATCGGATTTGGACATTTTGGATATAAACGATATCCGAATGTTGTTACCTCACTTGATTTTGAAAGAATGCTTTCTGCATCTGGTCCACTTGGCGGTCATGTTGTGCGTGCTTCTGATCATGCTGAGCCAAAAAGCATTGCATTCATCCAATGTGTTGGTTCACGTGATGAAAGTATAGATCATAATTATTGTTCATCGGCCTGCTGCATGTTTGCTATAAAAGAAGCAATTATTGCCAAAGAGCATATGAAAGGTTTGAACTCCTCAATTTTCTACATGGATATTCGTGCTTTTGGAAAGGATTTTGATAAGTATTATGAAAAAGCAAAAGGTCAGTATGGAGTAAAATTCATAAAATCAAAAGTTTCTGAGATCAGGGAACAGGAAAACGGTAGTCTTTCATTGCGTCATGTTCTAGAAAATGGTGATATTGAGTTCGCTGAATTCGATATGGTTGTTCTATCGGTTGGTTTACAGCACAGAGAAAATATAAAAAAATTAGCTAAAAATTTAGATATAAAACTTAACGAATTCGGCTTTTGCAGATCAGATACTTTTGAACCGCTCAAAACCAGCAGAGAAGGGATTTATGTTTGTGGAGCAATGAACACACCACGTGATATTCCTGAATCTGTAACTACTGCTTCTGGTGCTGTGGCTGATGCTGTAAAATATTTAAGATTGGATAGACAAGAAATACAAGAAAAGAAAATTCCTGAAAAAGATATTGTTGGTGACAGGCCCAAAGTTGGTACATTTATATGTCATTGCGGTATCAATATTGCCGGAGTTGTGGATGTAAAAGATGTAGCAGAATATGCAAAAGATCTACCAAATGTGGAACATTCTGAAGACTTAATGTACGCTTGTTCACAAGATTGTATGAACACAATTAAGCAAAGAATCGAAGAGCATGGACTTAATAGGGTTGTAATAGCTGCATGTACTCCACGTACTCATGAGCCACTTTTCCGTGAAATGATTAGCGAAGCTGGGTTGAATCCATATCTCTTTGAAATGGCGAACATTAGAGATCAGTGTTCATGGGCTCATATGAACGAACCGGAACTTGCTACAGATAAATCGAAAGACCTTGTGAATATGGGAGTTGCAAAAGCTCGTGAACTTGCGCCGTTGGAAAGACTTCCTATCGAGATAAATCCTAAAGCTTTAGTTATTGGTGCAGGACTGGCTGGCATGACAGCAGCCGAAGCTCTTGCAGATGCCGGACACGAAGTGTTCCTAATAGAAAAAGAAGCTGAACTGGGTGGAAATCTTAGAAATATTTATTTTGCCTTTGATAAAGATCCTCAAGAATTATTAGCTGAAAAGATAAAGAACGTTACAGAAAATAAATTGATCCAACTGTTCAAAAGTACGCAGATCAAGAAGATCGATGGTTATGTAGGTAATTTTATAACAACTCTAAAAACTGAAAAAGACGAACAGACTTTAGAGCATGGAATAGTTATAATTGCTACAGGAGCAGAAGAGCATAAAACTAAGGAATATCTTTATGGAGAAAGTTCGCGTATAATTACTCAAGTAGAATTTGAAGATATGTTGCATAATGGAAACTTCCCAACTAAAAAACTTAAGAATGTAGTGATGATCCAATGTGTTGGCTCTCGTGAAGAAGATAAAATGTATTGTAGCAGAGTGTGCTGTACAAAAACTGTAAAAAATGCACTAACTCTTAAAAAGAAATTCCCTAACATAAACACTTATGTTGCTTATCGTGATATTAGAACATATGGATTCAGAGAAAAATATTATACTGAACTGCGTGATCTTGGAACGATGTTCGTTCATTATGATCTTGATAAAAAACCTGAAGTAACTCTGGTTGATGAATGGGACCCAAACAGTCAGGTGAATGTAACTATCTTTGATCCGATAATGGATAAAGAAGTGGAAGTGAAAGCGGATTTACTGGTTCTGGCTACAGCTATTGATGCAAAAAAAGAAAATATTGATCTAGGTAAAATGCTTAAGGTTCCACTAAATGCTGATGGTATGTTTATGGAAGCGCATGTTAAACTTCGTCCTGTAGATTTTGCAACTGATGGTGTATTTGTGGCAGGACTTGCCCACACACCAAAAGATATTGATGAAAGTATGACACAGGCAAAAGCTGCTGCCAGCCGTGCTCTTACCTTCCTTAATAAGAAAGCAATTTTGGCGGAAGGAACAATCTGCGAAGTGAATGACAGCCGTTGTACGGGTTGTGGATATTGTGAACAGATCTGTCCTTATAATGCAATAGAAGTTGATCTCGAAAAAGAGATCGCAATCGTTAACGAAGCACTTTGTAAAGGTTGTGGCGCTTGTGTTGCATCATGCAGATGTGCAGCACTAGATTTACGTGGATTTAGTAACGAACAACTTTTCTCAGCATTTGATGCTTTAGAAATGACCAATATTTTAGATAATTAATAATATGAAAGAGGAAAATATGAAAGAATGGCAGCCAAAGATTCTTGCTATTTTATGTAATTGGTGTTCCTATGCAGGAGCAGACTTAGCAGGTGTATCACGTATGCAATACCCGCCAAATGTTCGAGTTATTCGAATTCCCTGCTCAGGTCGTGTAGATCCGTTATTCATTATGAAATCATTACAAAGTGGATTTGACGGAATTTTGGTAAGCGGCTGACATCCTGGCGATTGCCATTACCTGTCAGGTAATTATATAGCAAGACGTCGTTACGCAACTATCAAACCGTTATTAGAGTATATTGGTATAGAACCGGAAAGAATCCAATTTTCCTGGATCTCAGCTGGAGAAGGTGAACGTTTTGCCGATATCATCACGAAGATCACAGATGAAGTAAAAGCTATCGGACCTGCTAAACGGTTAGTTAAGGGAGCAAAATAATGCAGCAGTTAGTAGATAAAGTTAAAGAAATTATTAAGAATAAAGAAGTAGATGTTGTAATCGGTTGGGGAAAGGGTTCTCTTCCATTTTCTGCAACACCCATTTTTGTTGAAACTGAAGGAGATGCAGAAAAGCTTATTTTTGATGAAACTTGCCGAAACAACCTTACAACATATCTTACTAAAGATAAACGAAGAATTTCTAAAGAATATAAAAAAATAGGAATCGTTGTAAAGGGTTGTGATTCTAGGTCTGTTGTTCTTTATACTGTAGAAAACCAGATCAAAAGAGAAAACGTGGTTCTTATCGGTGTTCCTTGCAACGGAGTATTCGAAAAGAAGAAGATCTCTCAATTGGCAGAAGGCAAAGAAATCTTGGATTTTCAAATTGATGGAGAGAACATTGTATTAAAAGGAAGAAATTTTGAACAGACTAATCCTTTAAAAGAAGTTCTTTGTGATCCTTGTCTTACATGCCAGTACCCAGATGCACCGGAACATGACTATTTTATTGGAACTCCCAGAAAAGAAGTGAATGTTCCTGATGCTTATAAAATAATTGATGAATTCGGAGAAAAATCTGCAGAAGAACGTTGGGCTTATATTCAAGAAGAATATTCTAAATGTATCCGTTGTTATGCCTGCCGTAATGCATGCCCATCTTGTTACTGCCCAGAGTGTTTTGTAGATCAGAATGATCCGCAATGGATAGGTAAAACACCTGAAGTTACTGATTCTATTATATTTCATCTTATTAGAAACCTACATGTTGCTGCTAGATGTGTAGATTGCGGAGCTTGTGTAAGTGCATGCCCTGTAGATCTTGATCTGCGTGTCATGAGTAAAAAAGTTGAGAAAGAGATCAAAGATAGATTTGATTATACTGCTGGAACAGATATAAATGAAAAACCTGCAATGGCAAGCTATTGCGAAAATGAAAAACAAGATTTTATAATGGGTTAATTATGGTTAAAATAAAGAAAACCGATTTAAATGTTTTTATTGAATTTTTGAAAAAAGATTATGATGTCTTTGCCCCAACTGATGTTGGCAAAAAGGCAGCATTCAGAAAGATCAACTCAGCATTTGAGATCAAACATGATATTACCAATACACATCTTTCTCCAAAAGATATTTTCTTTCCACAATCAGAAGTATTATTCAAATATTCTGATGATGGATTAAAAGTACCAGAGAGAGATGAAAAGCCGATAGCTGTTTGGGGTATGAAAAATTGTGACACCAGCAGCTTGATGATGTTGAATAAAGTTTTCGGTGATGCACATCAAATGCCTGATAAAGATATGTACAAGGATCCTTATTGGAAGATGAAGTATGATAATTGCCTTATCTTTAATCAAGCTTGCAATGAACCACTTTCTACCTGTTTTTGTAATTGGTTCGATGGTAATCCTTTCGCAAAAAAAGGAGCTGATATTTTTGTTGTTGATACAACTGATCATTTTATTCTGGAAGGTATCAGTGATAAAGGTGAAGCATTTTTAGCGATGTACAAACCTTCTGAAGAAACAACAAAGGCTGACCTGGATAAAATTGCTGAACTAAAGAAAACAGCAGAATCATATTTACCGGAAAAATTAGATGTAAAGCCTCTTTATAATAAAATGAGTAAAATCTGGGATGAACCAATCTGGGAAGAGGTTAGTGCAAAATGCATAAATTGTGGT
>JABIME010000083.1 GCA_018654125.1 Candidatus Cloacimonadota bacterium | reverse complement strand
TTACATAATTCAAGAGGTCTAGAAGCTGTAATAACGCCATTTGCACAATATAAAGTATCAGCTGTTATTCTTAGTAGGAAGAGATATACTTCCGAATGGGCATCAATAATCTCCCCTGTTGATTTTGCTTTAGGCTGGGGTGATGTTTCAAAACCAGAAAATTTGGAGCATATCGATGTAAGACAAACACTTCGCTGGTACAGATACAGATTTAGTAATGAATGTAAAATTACGCAAAAATATATATCAACGCATTCTTCTAATCATCATATAGTGCCAGCTAACGACAATGTTCGCAAAGCTGTTCTATCTGCTAAGAAAAATGATATGATCGTTTTAGAGGGCTTTTTAATAAATATTTCAGGTAATTATAAGAGTGGTAATGTTTCTTGGAGATCGAGTAAAACCAGAACAGATACTGGAGATGGTTCGTGTGAGATCATGTATGTTAAAAGCGTTAAACTTGATACAAATATTTATAGATGAATATGAATATTATATATCCTGATTATAAAAATTCTATTGTAAATTTAGTCTCATCTATCTTAGAAATTTACGATATCAAAACTGATCATCCTCCGCTGAAACAGCTTGATACAAAAGTTCTTAAAAAGAAAAAGAATATTGTCCTTTTTGTTCTTGATGGTTTTGGAATTAATCTGCTTAATAAGTTTACATCTTCCACAAAATTCATGAATAAAAACTACATCTCACCCATTACTTCTGTTTTTCCATCTACAACAAGCGCAGCTATAACCAGCTTGATAAGTGGAAAAACACCTTGGGAACATGGAGCAGTGGGCTGGACATTATATTTTAAGGAATTTGCAAAAAACATTGATTATCTCCCAAATTGGGATTCAATAACCAGTAAAACACAAGATTCAACAAAATATAACGTTATAGATTATGTTGGTGCAGACAATATCTTTAATAAGATAACCGAAACAAACCATGATGTTAAACAGTATTACTTTACTCATGAAGAATTAAGTGAATGCCCCAATGTAATTAGAAATTCCGGTTCCGCTCAGATCATTCCATATTCAAATAACGAAAATCTATTTCATTCTCTTAATAATTTGATTTCTAAAAACGATTCTGAAAAAAAACTGATCTTCATTTATTCATCATCTCCCGATAAACTTGAACATCATCATGGTGTATATGCTTATGAGGTTGAAAACTTCCTAAAGGAAATAGATTCAGCTCTAGAAACATTAAGTTCCCAACTGGCAGGAACAGATACTACAATACTTATTACAGCTGATCATGGATTAATTGACATTAATAAATATTACTATACAAACGAAGATGACGAACTTTTCGACAGTATGATCATGCCAGCATTTCCGGAACCAAGATTTATTAGTTTCTTTGTAAAAAAGCATAAAATGATGCAATTTGAAAAAGCATTTAAGAAGTATGAGGATAAATTTTTTCTATTTAAACGCGATGAGTTCCTAAAACATGAATTTCTTGGTAATGGGAAAATGCATCCAAAAATTGATGATTTTATTGGTGACTATATGGCTATTGCAATTTCAGATTCTGTAATGAAATCGATATACATGCAAAATGGAAAATGGAAAAAAGAATTTTGTGCTCATCATGCTGGACTCACTGAAGACGAAATGCTTGTACCACTTATAAAAATAGAATTTTAAGATGACACAACAAAAAAAAGCATATATTTTTGCTGCGATTGCTGTATTATTATGGTCAACTGCTTCTACATCATTTAAATTAACTTTAAGATATTTGAATACAATTGAGTTACTGTTCTATTCTTCTTTAACTGCCTCTATTGCAATATTTATAATAATTCTATTTCAAGGTAAAACTGCAAAGATTTTCAAATCGGGAAGTAGAGAATTATTGAATTCTGCAATTTTGGGATTGATGAATCCATTTTTATATTACTTAATTCTTTTTAAAGCTTATACTTTGTTGCCTGCTCAAATTGCTCAACCTTTAAATTTTATTTGGCCAATCATGATCGTTTTGTTATCAATTCCTATACTTAAACAGAAAATCCCTGCAAAAAGTTTATTTGCTATTTTCATAAGTTTTGCAGGAGTTATATTGATCTCAACTAAAGGGAGATTATTTACGCTAAATATCGATGAACCATTTGGAGTTTTTTTAGCTCTTTCAAGCTCAATTGCTTGGGCACTTTTTTTTATAATTAATGTAAAAAACAGAAGAGATGAAATCATCAGACTTTTTTTAAGTTTTACTTTTGGATGTATATATACATTTATCTTTTTCTTTCCGCAAATATCTTTACCACCCGCTCTTGGTATCCTTGGTGCTATTTACATAGGTTTATTTGAAATGGGAATAACATTTGTTATCTGGATAAAAGCACTAAAATATTCTTCAACAACTGCTCAAGTAAATAATCTGATATATCTTACACCGTTTCTATCGTTATTGGTTATAAGAATTGTAATTAAAGAGAAAATATTAGTTTCAAGTATTATTGGAATTGTATTTATAATTTGTGGAATTGTTTTACAAAAGAGAATAGGAAATAATAAAGTTACTACAAATTGATCAAATAGATTGTTGTATATCCAGTTTATAAATCTTTAATTATTACTATAAAATGAGTTCTGTAATCCTACAATAATATAGCATCAAATTATTTGACATAAAATCAGCTCATTCATTTAATTGGGAAGATTTTATTTTTATAATTCAATCTATTTGCATATTACTACTATTTATGTGTTAATTAGGTTGAATTTATATTAAAGTAATTAAAGACAAAAAAAAGGAGGAAAAATGAAAAAAATTATTGTTTTTAGTTTATTAGCTATGTCGTTTTTACTTTTCGTTGGCTGCGAAGTGACCACAGAATCAGATGATTCTGCTACGTTAATTGTAGATAGTGCCCCAATGGGTGCTGCTATCTTCTTAGATGGATCTTCTACTGGAGTAGTAACACCAGCAACTCTTGAAATCGATTCTGGAACACATCAATTAAGATTAGAACTTGCTGGATACGAAGATTATAATGAAACTTTTACTGTTGAGGATGATGGAGTTTATACTGTTTTAGCCTTAATGGATTTAGCAATAAATTCTACACTCAATGTTACAACATCACCTGCTGGAGCTTCCATTTATATTGATGGAGCTTATACAGGCTATACTTCTCCAGCTGTAATTCAAGGTATTACACTAGGGTATCATTATATTAGAATTTATTATCCTGGATATAACGAAGTTACATATTATGTTCTTATTCAAGAGAATGTTCCATTTAATATAATCGAAGTTTTAAATTATCCTGTTCCACCATATCCTGTTTTTGATATAACATACCCA
>JABIME010000082.1 GCA_018654125.1 Candidatus Cloacimonadota bacterium | reverse complement strand
TGGAAACTTCAGTTTACGAAAATATCATAAACCTGTTTTAGTATATGATATTGAAGATGATAAGGTTAGATATTCGCTTTGGGAAGAGGAAATTTTAGAGAGATTCGGGCTTAAGAATGTGGACGGTTGGGATCACACAGAGAATGTTGCTTTTTGCCCGGACTGGATGCAGGGTGAAGACGATGATGATGATCTTGACGATATTGATCTGGATGATGATTTATAAATAAAAACTAGTTATTTACTATTGGCAGAATCTTCTGAAGAGAATTAATTAGATAAACAATTTAACCGCTTTTTAAGCGGTTTTTTTTTTGCATGTTATCATTCCCACAGAAGCGGGAATCCATTAGTATAAATTAATCAACCTCATCCGACTTTTCATTTCTAGTTTTTATTAATTCAAAAAAAAGATCAACTCCAATATCTATCGCTTTTTCGTCAGGAAGAAATTGTGGTGAATGCAGATCTGCTCCGTTGTTACCAACACCAAGCCAAAAAAGAAGACCTTTGTATTTTTCTGTAAAGAAACCAAAATCTTCACCTGTAAAAACCATTCCTGCATCTTGAAAGTCAATGCACATTTCTGAGGCTATACTTTTTAGTTTATTTAGCAGCATTTCATTATTCACAACTTCTTTATAATATGCTTTGTAAATTATGTCAGCTTTAATTTTATGCTTTTCTGCTATTCTTGTTTTAACTTGCTCTATTAAAGTTTTTAGAGCTTCATGATCTTCATTTGTAAATGCACGAAAAGTCCCTTCTAATCTGCATTCGTCAGGAACTGCATTCATCACAACACCAGCATTCATTTTCCCAAAAGAACAGATCACGGGTTTTCCAATTGGAAATTTTTTCTTTATTGCCTCTTCGATCTCAAGGTAGAATTCCGCTCCAGCAGCTAGAGCATTTATCCCTTTTTCTGCAAAAGCAACATGTGCACTTTTACCCGTAAATACAACCTCAATTTCCTGTGTGTTGGCAAAAAATATTCCTGCTTTCGAAGAAATTTCTCCCGTTTCCATTCCACCAAAAACATGCAGAGCATAAGACTCATTTATTTCAAATTTATCTAATATTCCAGTATTTAATATCCGTGTTGCTCCACCCATTCCCTCTTCAGCTGGTTGGAATAAAAAGAGTATGTTTTCTTTTAGATTTGCTTGTATGATTTTTTCGATCAATCCGATCAAGATAGTCATATGCATGTCATGTCCGCAAGCATGCATTTTGCCTTTATGTTCCGATTCAAATCCGCAATTTGTATCCTCAGAAATAGGAAGCGCATCCATATCTGCTCTAAACATTTTATACTTCCCATTTCCATGAGAATATTCTATTAAAATGCCCGGAAAATCAAATGTGTGAACTATGATTCCATCAATTTTCTTTAGCAATTGTAAAATATACTTTTGCGTTTTAATTTCTTCAAATCCGAGTTCAGGAATTTTATGTAATTCTTTTCTGATCTTATACAAATTCATCAACGTCTCCTTTATTTATGAGAACCGAAAAATTATTTGGAAATTTGTCAAACTTATATTTGCCAAATGCTATTTATTGATTAACCTTTATTGAAATAAAGAAGGAGGGTTTGAAATGAAACGTAAAAACCTAATAAGTAGATGGAATGAACTGAAGCAGTTAAGACACTTTGTTAAATAATTGTTTCATTCATCAAAATATAGATAAAGGGCTGCCGAATCTGGTAGCCCTTTTTTATATAGTTTATACTCAATGGAATGTTGATGAAGGTCTGCAGAAAAAACAGCCCTTTGTATGTTGTGCTTGACATCAAATCACCTTAAAAAAATTAATAATTACATGTGTGCCCCCGTAGCTCAGCTGGATAGAGCAGTTCCCTCCTAAGGAAAAGGTCACCTGTTCAAATCGGGTCGGGGGTACCACTGAATAAACCAGCATACAAGTAAACTGAATTTTTTCTAATAATTATTGTGTTCTGTTCTCTCTATGATCTCGTTTTGCAGATCTACTCCCAGATCATTGAAATAATCACTGTAACCTGCAACTCGAACGATAAGATTTTTATGGTCTTGAGGATTTTTTTGAGCATCTAGAAGTGTTTGCTTATCGATAACATTAAATTGAATATGATGTGCATCCATTCTGAAATAACTTCTTATTAGAGCTGTTAGTTTTTGTTGATTTTCATCTGTCTTAAAAAAGTCTAGAGAGAATTTCTGATTAAGAAGAGTTCCACCAGTTCTTGTATGATCAAATTTAGATGCAGACTTTAAAACAGCTGTTGGCCCCAGCCTATCAGCTCCTTGAACGGGTGAGATCCCTTCGGATAATGGCTTACCTGCATTTCTTCCATCTGCAGATGCTCCGGTAACACACCCGAAATAAATATGACAGGTTGTAGGAAGCATATTAATGCGATACTTGGCACCCAAAGGACTCATTCTTCCATCTATTGAATTGAAGAAAATCTCAAAGACATTAGTTGCATTTTTATCGGCAATGTCATTATCATTTCCATATTTAGGCGTGTTATAAATTAGGTCATTCTGCAACTTTTCGTAACCAATATAATCATTTTCAATAGCTCTTAGCATTTCCTTTAATGAAAACTTCATCTCATCAAAAACATTAAATTTTATTGCAGTAATACAATCAGTTATAGTTCCCAGTCCTACACCCTGAACATAAATGCTGTTGTAACGTGCACCTTTTGCATTGTAATCTTTGGCATTATTAATGCAATCATCAATAAGAAGAGAAAGAAAAGGAACAGGAAGTTTTGTAGCAAATAAACTTTCTATGACATCATTTCCTTTTAACTTGATGTTAGCAAAATGGGTAAGTTGTTTCTCAAATGCATTAAGTAATTCAGAAAAATCATTAAAGCTATCTAACTCTCCTGTTTTTAATCCGATCATTTTATTTGTTCGAGTGTCAAATCCATTATTTAAAGTAATTTCTAATATTTTTGGTAGATTAAAATATCCACTGAGAATATAACTTTCCGTACCGAAAGCACCTGATTCCACGCAACCACTTGCTCCTCCATTTCGCGCATCGACTACAGATTTGCCTTGTCTAGTAAGTTCTTTAATTATTGCATCTGTATTAAATATGGACGGTTGTCCAAAGCCAGTCTTAATGATCTTGAAAGCACGGTTAATAAAATCATCTGGATTTTGCCTACTTATTTGCACCATTGAACTTGGTTGCAATAAACGCATTTCTTCAATAACATCTAAGAGCAGATAACTCATTTCGTTCACTGCATTGCTGCCATCAGCCGTTAACCCACCTAAATTAATGAGTGCAAAATCTGTGTAGGTATTACTTTCCTGGGCTGTTACACCCATTTTGGGTGGGGATGGATGATTATTAAATTTTATCCACAAACAGCAAAGTAACTCTTTTGCTGTTTCTTTGTCTAAGGTTCCGTTCTTCAACCCTTTCTTATAATAAGGGATTAGATGCTGATCGAGTCTACCTGGATTGAAAGAATCCCAGGGATTTAGTTCTGTAATAACCCCAAGATGTACAAACCAATAATATTGTAATGCTTCATGTAATGTATCGGGTTTTTCGGCAGGAACTTTTCGACAAATTCTTGCCATCTCTCTCAATTCTGCTTTACGTTTTTTATGACCTTCCTTAAGTGCTATTTTCTCTAAGATATCAGCGTGACGAATTGCAAATTTTATCAAAGTTTCAGCTGTTATTTTCATTGCCTTCAGTTCTTCAACTTCGGTATCTGATGCTGTTTCTAATCTTCTATTGATCTGCAGGATAATATCACTCATCCCAAATTTGTAGATTTTATCTCCCAAAACAGTATGCCCTGGACCGCGTTGTTCTTGAAATTCTGTAAAGATTCCTGCTTCATATGAGTTTATCCATTCTGATGTCATTTCAGAGAGGAGCTTCTCACGCATTGTTTTACCTTTCCAAAATGGAATTATACTTGTTTTGTAGATTTCTTTAGTATCATTATCTACTTGAAAGAAAACTTTTTCACGGTCATTCAATATTTGCAAATCTACCAATGAATGCAAACAAATTTCAGGATATGTTGGTGTTGCTTTAGGTTTTGGCCCTCGTTCTCCTACAATTAATTCTCCATCGTTAATACATAATGCTTTGTTCTGTAAAATGTATTGGAAGCATAATGCTCTTTGCATTGGAATAGATAGATCTTTATTGATAATAGATTTGTAGAATTCAGTTACCAAGATTGCCCGTTCAGCAGATAGAACATTAGGCGCATCCATACTCTCTTTTCTTAATTTCTTAATTCGTGTATTCATATTCTCTATCCTGCGTAGTTTACAAAAAATCCTGCTTCTGTAAATTTAGATGCAATCTTTTTCAATTCATTTTCATCATTTGGTTTTAATTTATCTACATGATTTATCATTTTTAGATTTTTGTATTTTTGATTTGCTGTTTTATGAAACGGTAGAATTTCTATCCTTCCGGAGAAGTGCATTTCTTCAAGGAACCGAATAATATCAGAGATATTTTTTTTAGTATCGGTTATCTGTGGAATTATTGGGATCCTGATAATTATATTTGCTTTTATATCGTTCAAGTACTTTAGATTTTTTAGGATCTCTTTATTAGATTTTTTGGTATATTTTTTATGAAGGTCATCATCTATCAATTTAATGTCATACAAAATAAGATCCGCAATAGAAAGTGTACTTTCTATTAACTGCATCGATGCAAAACCGCTTGTATCAACAGTTGTGTGAATATCGTTCTCCTTAGAAACCTGAAGAAGTTCTTTTAAAAAATCTGGTTGCATTAGAGGTTCTCCACCGGAAAACGTTACTCCACCACCCGATTCTTCATAAAAGATTCTGTCCTTAAGAATTTCTAAAATAACTTCTTCTGAACTCATCTCTCTCCCGATAATTTTCTCTGCAGGAAAACTGGTTTTACCAATCATTGTGTGAGTTTTTATTGTTTTACATTCTGGTGAAATACTCTCGGGATTATGACACCAAATACATCTTAATGGACAACCTTTCAGGAAAACAGTTGTACGAATTCCAGGTCCGTCGTGAATTGCAAATCTTTTTATATCAAAAACAACTCCACTTTTCATTATTTTACCAATGTCATAGTTTTCAGAACTTTCATTTCTTCATTATTACTTCTTGGTGAAATTTTACTCTCTATCATACAAACCATAATACGCTCCTTGAACTACGCATATCTTATTAATGATCAGGAAAAATTATTCTGTCAACTCAAATAATTCACTTTTATTATGCATTTGACTCATAATAATTAATCTTATATTTATCGAGAATGGATTTAAATTTTGTTAAACGTAATTGAAAATTTTTCCAATCTTTAGTATTTTCCTGTTGCCAAGCTACTTCTGCTAAAGCACTCATTCTTGGAAATGCCATGTATTCCACATCTTTGCTAGTTTGCATCCATTCCGTCCACACATTAGCCTGAACACCAAGTATTAAGTGTTTATCTTCAATGGAAATTCCCGTATGCATAGGTTCATAATCGTAAACTTGTTTCAAGGTAGTTACACCAAAAGCTCCCTGTGAATCCTCATTCTGCTTCCAATCGAAATATAAAATGGGATTTGGGCATAGTATGGCCTTGTTACCAGAAGATATGGCGTTCTTCAGAGCATCCTTACCATCTCCACGCCAGCACATTACAACAATATCTTCTGCCAAGCCTCCTTCAATTATCTCATCCCAGCCAATAGGAGTTTTCCCTTTCTCTAAAAGGAATTTAGTAATTCTTGTAATAAAATAACTTTGCAGTTCATTCTCATCTTTCAAGTGTTCATCTGCGATTCTCTTCTGACACTTAGGACATTCCTTCCATCTTGTTTTATTTGCTTCATCTCCACCAATATGAATATATGGTGATGGGAAAAGTTGAATGATCTCTGAGAGAATGTCTTCTAAAAATGTAAAAGTATCTTCCTTACCAGCACAGAAAATATCGAGATTTGGCCAATATCCACCAGGAGCAACTTCCAACTTTTCCTCTCGACAGGAAAGCTGAGGAAAAGCAGCAAATACTTCACTTGTATGCCCAGGCATTTCAATTTCAGGAACAACTGTTATAAACCTTTCAGCAGCATATTTTATTACATCTCTTATCTCTTCTTGAGTATAGAAACCACCATAAACCCCTTCTGCAACATCATCTGAGTCATTTCGATCATTCCAAGAAATGTGCTCCAAATTCTTTCGCCAACTGCAAACTTCTGTGAGTTGAGGATATTTTTTTATTTCGATTCTCCAACCATTATCATCAGTGAGATGCCAGTGAAAAACATTCAGTTTGTGTAAGCTTAAAAGATCGATGTAGCGTTTGATGAATTCTATAGGAAAAAAATGACGACTCACATCGAGATGCATTCCTCTCCACTCAAAACGAGGTTCATCCTCGATCTCACAAAAGGGGATTTTTGTTCCTGAAATGATTTGAAGTAATGTTATGCATCCGTAAAAAAATCCTGCCTTTTTACAAGCAAATATTATAATACCTTTTGTACCTACAGTTATTTTATATCCTTCTGAATTTGAGATTTGAGAATCAAAAATTAATTTTAGATCAGCTTCTTCTTTGTGTGTAAATTCTATTTTGAAATCCGTAATTTTTTTCAGATTTTTGTTAAAAACTTCGATGATCTCATTAAAATTATCATCATGTTTTACTGTTATTGTTTTATTTAATTTATAAAAGCCTGATATCTTTAATACCTTTGTTGGTTGTGGAATTATATTCATATTTCTCTCCATTGCAATTATCATCTCCATACTTCCAACTTAAGAGGTAATAGTACATTGAAATCAAAAACTCCTCATTTGAATAAATTGGTCAATTATTAAAGGTAATTTATTGCAAATTCATTTTCACTTGACTTTAATGTTAATTATTTTCATTTAAAATTCAAATAATGGAAGAGGAGCAATTTTGAGAAGATATGTTAATAATCCACTAATTCGTCCTACGGACATTCCCAATATTCCACCTAACATCATTGATGCAACCTCTGTTTTCAATCCTGGGGCAATCAAATTTAATGATAAAATTCTTTTGATGCTGCGTTTACAAAATAGAGCTAGAGAAACTTTTTTTGTAATGGCAGAGAGTAAAGATGGTATCGAATTTGATATTGCAAACAAAATTATCGAATGGGAAGGATTGGAAAAAGTAAAAGAAAAAATTTATCATATTTATGATCCAAGAATTACACAACTTGGAAAAGAATACTACATAATGTTTGCAATGGATATCGAGTCGGGTTGCTTTTTGGGTCTTGGTAGAACAACTGATTTCAAAAAGTTTGAATTCTTAGGAATTGTCTCTAAAGAGGACAATAGAAATGGTGTACTTTTTCCAGAAAAATTTGATGGGAAATATTTACGGCTGGACAGACCGAATATAAATCAGCTAACAGATGGACCTCTCACAGGTAGTGAAATATGGCTTTCAGAATCTGATGATCTATTGGAATGGCAACCTGTTAACAAGATAATATCAGGAAGGAATCATTATTGGGATGAGCTAATTGGGGCAGGCCCCCCACCGGTAAAGACAACTAAAGGATGGCTCTGTGTTTATCACGGAATTGCTATGCATTATCAACCTATTTATCAAGCAGGTGTTATGCTTCTTGATCTTAATGACCCATCAAAGGTAATTTCACGAGGAAGATTCAATATTCTAGAACCAAGAGAGCTTTATGAAACTGTAGGCCAAGTGCCGAACGTGATCTTCCCAACCGGAATAATTGTAGATAATTTTGATAAAAATGGTTTTGCCAAGATGGAAAGTGAAGCAAAATTATATTACGGTGCTGCCGATACAGTTATTGGTTTAGCAACTTCCACAATTGAAGAGTTAATTGAGCAGTGTTAAAATATTTTGGAGTAAACTAATGAAGAATCGATCACTTTTAATATTGTTTTTGTTCCCATTATTGCTATTAGCATTGGAACCATACGTAGATTTTCTTCCTGAACCACATATAGAATTCCAACCTAAAAACTATATCTGCTATAAAACAGATTCCCCAATAGAAGTTGATGGGAAGATGAATGAAAAAATCTGGCAGAAAGCTGAATGGACAGATGACTTCATTGATATTGAAGGATTTACAAAACCAACTCCACCCTTAAAAACAAATGTAAAAATGCTGTGGGATGAAAATTATTTTTACTTCTTTTGCAAAATGCAGGAACCTCATCTTTGGGCAAAACTTAAAGAGCGAGATTCAGTAATATATTATGATAATGATTTCGAAATTTTTATTGACCCTGATGGAGACACACACAATTATTATGAATTTGAAATGAATGCTTTTAACACGATCTGGGATCTTTTCATATCTCAACCATATCGTGAGCAGAACTGCAAAGTTCTTGATTCATGGGATATTCAAGGCATTAAAACTGCAGTTTATATTGATGGAACATTGAATGACCCAACTGATGAGGACATTGGTTGGAACGTTGAGATAGCTTATCCGTGGAATGTTTTGGAAGAGTGCGCTATAGAGTGTCCACCTCTGCAGGGTGATCAATGGCGAGTTAATTTTTCGCGTGTGCAATGGGATACAAAAATCATTGATAACGAATATTCTAAACTCAGAAAACCAGAGCATAATTGGGTTTGGAGTCCACAAGGCATAATTAATATGCACTACCCCGAAATGTGGGGATTTGTGCAATTCAGTGAAAAACCTGTAGGCACTGAAAAAGATAAATTCCAATACAATAAAGATGAAGATATAAAATGGCTATTAAGACAGATCTATTATAAACAGCGAACATATTTCATGCAAAATAAAAAATTCACAGATGACATTTCACTACTTCAACTAGATATTCTATATGAGTTCCTACCAAAAATATCTATAACTCCAAATTATTTTGAAGCAGTAATAAAATTTGAGAGTAAAGAATTTTATATTTCGAGTGAAGGTAAAACCTGGTTAATTGATACTGAAAGACCAATAGACCAAGAGAAAAAATGATCTTAAAAAACTCGAAAAGAATCATAATCATCACAATTCTATTGATCATCTCATTAGGTTTATTTGCTGAAGATAAAGTTATCTTAAAGGTTTTTGAGCTTCCCGATCCTAAACGAACAGACGCTTTTGCCAAAGCCGATATGGCAGTGATCAAAGCATTCAAAGAAAAATATCCCCATATCGAATTGCGTTCTTTCTCAGGCATAACTATCGAAGGAATGGACCTCGATTCCAAACCATTAATGGCTATTGCAGGTGGTGTTTCCCCAGATATTTTGTATATAAATTTTCGTCAATCCGATACATACATTCAGAACAATTTTTTATATCCTTTAGATGAATTTATTAATAGCGAAAAAGAAGATCTTCTAAGAGAGAGAGTTGCTGCTCCTGTTTGGCCTGTAATCAACCGACAAAAAACCGGAGATGAAGATAAGAAGATCTGGATGTTGCCATATGAAACATTGGTCAGGGTTATGATCTATCGTAAAGATTTGTTCTATCGTGTTGGAATAGATCCTGATGATCCACCGGAAAATTGGACAGAGCTTTATGATTATGCAAAGAGGATGACGATTCCGTCTGAAGGTATTTATGGTCTTTATCTCGCATCAGGTCCGCAAGCGTCATACGACTGGATAACTTATCTATGGAGTGCCGGCGGTGATGCTGTTCTGCAAAAAGATAACGGTGATTGGTATGCCAGCTTCAATAGCGATGCAGGTGTAGATGCAATGGAGATGTATCTAAAACTTATCACCACGAATTGGCTTGATGCAGATGGTGAAAAACAGCGCGGATTTGTGATCAGAGAAGGTGATTACGGTAGAATGTTCAGCGACGGTAAGATCGGTATGATGATGACCTACATGAACGAAAAAACTCTGGGTGGCGAGTTAGATCCTAATCTTTACGGAGTTGCCCCACCTCCCAAAGGTCCTACCGGATTGCGCGGCTCAGAAATAAACTGTAGAATGATGGGGATCTTCTCGGGTGCAGGTGAATCTAATAATGGTGGCATTGGAGATCGTGACCCGCAAAAAGTGAAAGAAGCTGCCTGGAATTATATTAAATTTTATGATAGTGAAGAAGCACGAAAGATTCGTTTAAGAGTAATGATCGATGCTGGTTTTGGCAAAATGCAAAATCCACTATACCTCAAGAAATATGGTTATGAAGAATATTTAAAATATACTCCTACTGGTTGGCTAAATACTTTTGAGGAAGCTGTTGAGAATGGGAAACCGGAACCCTACGGAAGCAATTGCCAAAAAATTTATGAATACATGACCTACCCAATAGATAATTGTATTTCTTTGGAAGAATCCGAAACTTTGGGTGTAACCGAAGATGAAAAGCGAATAAAAATTAGAGAGATCTTAGATGATGCCGCCAAACGAACAAATGAGAAAATGATCGGTAAGGTGAGCATTAAAGAGAGAACACGCAGAAACCGAATTGCTTCTATTGTGGCATTTTTTGTTTTTACTATCTTTCTGTTTGCACTATATAAAGTTTGGAAGATATTCACACCTAACATCAAATATCAACAAAAAATCCAGCAGAAGAAAAAGTACTATTTTGCTTATTTAATGCTTGTTCCTGCTCTCGCCTCTATCATTATGTGGAAATATGTTCCCATGTTCATGGGCTCTATAATGGCATTTCAAGATTATAATATTGTTGGTGCTTCCCATTTCAATGGAATTCAGAATTTTGCTGATGTTCTTTTCGACCCGGTTTGGTGGGCAGCACTGGGCAAAACACTTTATTATATGACCCTATCTTTGAGTCTTGGTTTTATTCCACCAATTATTTTAGCTGTTCTGTTACAAGAAGTATCTCATGGAAAACTTGTTTATCGTGTCATCTACTATTTACCGGCTGTTATAAGTGGAGTGATTGTAATTTATTTATGGAAGTTGCTGTACGACCCATCGGATGCAGGAGGGCTAAATCAAATACTGCTCTGGTTCGGTTTGGAAAAAAGCCGTTGGATCCGTGATGAAGGATTGGCAATGCTATGCGTTATATTACCTACAATTTGGGCAGGTGTAGGTCCTGGATGTCTCATCTATCTGGCAGCACTGAAGGGAATCCCAAATGAAAATTACGAAGCTGCCGATATTGATGGAGCTAACTTCTTTCAAAAGATCAGACACATTGTTGTTCCAAATCTAAAAGCTCTTATAACAATACAGTTCATTGCAGCTTTTATTGCTTCAGCTCAGCAGAGCGGATTTATTTTAGTTATGACTTTTGGAGGACCTAACGAAGCAACAAAAGTTGCTGATCTGCTTATCTTTGAAAAAGCATATTTGTATTTAAAATTTGGAATTGCCACAACAATGGCATGGATGTTGGGAATGATGCTGATGGGCTTCACAGTAATTCAATTGAGAAAATTATCTAAAATGGAATTCAAAACAGCGGGAGCGAAGTAGTGCCAATAATAGGAAAAGTTGGAAGAAAATCATTTAAGCTCAGGTCACTGAACATCACGATCCATCTCTTGCTTTTAATTGGTGCACTCACAATGATCTACCCATTTATGGTGATGGTTTCATCCTCTTTTAAAAGCAATGTTGATGCAAAGGAATTCAGTGTTATTCCACAATATTTTTTTGATGATGAGATGTTATATCGTAAATTTATTGAATCTAGAATGAATGAAGAATCAAATCTACTTATCCAACAATATAAAAATAGATCTCAGGGTTTTGAATTCTTGAAATTTCCACAAAATTATTCCAATAATATATTCAGTGATTGGCAGGAATTCCTAGAAGAAAACAAAGATGAACATACTGCATTTGATTATCATATTTCAGAGCAATTTGGACGGGGTGTTTATCCGCGAAATGAGAGAATATTCCGTAATTTAATGAAGGAAGAGAACGGGAATGATCTGAAAAAGTTCAATTATAGGTTTGGTACTTCTGTGCTCACCTGGGATGAAGTTCGACTAGAAGAACGGGAGATATTAAATCGGAATTTTTCAGAGAATCTCTCAGGTTTCTTAGGAAGATATAATGAATATCGCAAAACTCTTCCTACGCAAGATCGTGTTTATGCCAGCCTTGATGGTCACTTTATCTCAAATGAATTGAATCCTGTTTATCGCGGAAAATTGGAAGAGATGAACAAAACTTTGGGAACTAATTATAGTTCTTGGAATAATGTTATCTTATCGCAAAAAATCCCTGATGGTCCAATGCAAAAACACTGGACAAATTATATAAAAAACATTTTGAATATACAACATATTAGAGTAAATGCGCTAGCTGAAGCCTTATATGTAAATTTCTTAGAAGACAAATATGAAGACATTTCATTATTGAACTCAACTTATAAAACAAATTTCCTAAATTTTTCTGATATTGAACTTTTGCAGGACATTCCAACTGCAGGTGCAACTTTGGTCGACTGGGCTTTCTTTATCGAGAATATTGTTCCAGCTAAATTCCTCTATATAAAGAGCGTGGAGATTGATTATCGTAACTGGTTGAAAGAGAAATACAAATACATCAGCGATCTCAACGAAAATTACAGCAAAGGCTATTCTGATTTTTCTGAGATTACCTTAACTGAGAATATTCCAGAATATAATCTTAAATTAAAAAGTGATTGGTTAATATTTGTTAGAGAATTTTCAGATGACTCGTCTAAAGGTTTATTGATGACTAGCCAGAAAGAGTTTCTAGATCATATGAGAAAAAAAATCCCAGATAAGAATGGTAATCTGAATTTGAATGAATTCAATAGTCAGTATGGAACTGATTTTAAGTTGGAGTTGAATGTTTACCCAGCAAAGAAGATCCCTACAGATATTGAGTACAAGACAGATTGGCTAAATTTTGTTCGGAATGAGGTCAGTGGAAAATTCCTAACAATTGATGCAGAAACTGCAAATTTGAGCTGGCAGAATTTCCTAACAAATAAGTATAGCTCAATTGAGCACTTGAACAAAGAATACGGTTTAATTTATAATAATTTTGAAAGTATCGGCATTGAGCATATAGCTTTTGATCATAGTATTTTTGTGAACCATCAAAAAATAATTTTCTGGGAATTCACTAAGAGAAATTACATCATGGTGCTTGATGTAATGCTGTACAATGGACGCGCAATTGTAAATACACTTATCTACTGTTTACTGGCAATAATAACAGCACTTATTGTAAATCCGCTGGCAGCTTATGCAATGAGCAGATTCAAACTTAAGGCATCATATAAAATAATCTTGATCTTAATGCTTACAATGGCTTTTCCGCCTATGGTAATGGGAATCCCAAATTTTCTGCTTCTTAAGAAATTCAATATGCTAAATACATTCTTCGCACTCATCTTACCAGCAGCAGCAGATGGATACTTCATCTTCCTATTAAAGGGATTTTTCGATTCTCTACCTCAAGAGCTTTTTGAAAGTGCAACTATCGATGGAGCAGGTGAAGTGCGGATCTTCTGGAAGATTGCGATGAACCTATCAAAACCTATAATGGCAGTAATTGCACTCGGCGCTTTTAATGCTGCCTACCGTAATTTCATGTTCGCTTTCATTGTGTGCCAGGATCAGGATATGTGGACGATGATGGTTCACATTTATCAGCTTATGCAGCGCAGTTGTGCCGGTGTAGGATTTGCAGCACTGGTGATCGCAGCAATACCCACTTTTGCAGTATTTGTGTTCTTCCAGAATATTATAATCAAGGGGATTGTGGTTCCTATGGAGAAATAGCATTTATTCTTTTGTTTTGATTATCTACTTTGTTTCTTTATTAACCAGTGGTATCAACATTAATATTGGTATTGTTCCGACTAGATAAATTCCAGCAGTTATAAAAAAACATCGCTGAAAATTATTATCTCCAATCAGAAATCCACCAATAACAGCTGAAGCATTCCAGAAAAGCCCCCAAGCCACTGTTTCTACAGAATTCCATTTACCACGATTCTTTTTGGGAATTACATCCATCAAAATAGAGCGACTAAGTGGATGGGCTGCATTCATTAGAGATCCACGCATTACAAAAAGCGGAATTAATAAAATTACTGCAGGATAAAATCCAATAGCTATAAGGCAGATCGTAGCTAAGAATTTCACAACGAAAATCATTTCTACTCTGCCTTTTTTAACTGAAAAACGTTGAATCATTATCCCTAAGATTCCTGTAAAAATGGCAGTAGAACCCATTATCATTTGAACAGATATTGGTTGCATCTGGTAAATTGAGCGAAAGAAAACCGGGAAAAACTTGATACTCATCCCAGCTCCCATTCCAACGATTATATCTGAAATTACTAGTAAGATGGGTACTCGTTTTGCCTTTTTGGAAAGTATTGGTTTTTTTCCAGTTTCACTATTTTCTTGATGCAACAATGCTTCACTTTCCGAACCCATTGAACGGTCATCACGGAAAAAGAAGAGGGTAAAAGTAGAAATAAGTGAGATGATAATACCGATCAACATAACCGATTTTAAAATCGAAATATCCCATACATCACCCAAAATAAGAAACAGAAAAACATTCAAAAATGGACCTGAAGCCATAGCAATTTGTCTTACTAAATGTTGTTTAGCATAAATTCCTGATCTATTGCCCGATGGTAGTGAATCTGCTAAGATCGATTCGAAAGCAGGTCGTGCTAAACCTTGAAAAGCTCCCCACAACAACATGGCTATAAGTATTACAAAGATGCTGTTTGCAGCGGCTAAAGTAATCATAGCTATGATTCCTACAATTGCCGAAATTCGCAGCATAATCTGACGTGGGTATTTATCAGCCATTATCCCTGCGGGAAAGACGATAGCTGTCATTGCAATACCAGAT
>JABIME010000081.1 GCA_018654125.1 Candidatus Cloacimonadota bacterium | reverse complement strand
TGGAATGAATATTGTCCGCTTGATCTTCCAATTTATAATGCAAACTTCGAATTTGAAAATATTGAAATTCTCTGTACTGACGGATTACTTATTAGAACAGAAAGTGAATGGGATTTTTATGATAGCAATGGGTTGAGTGCACTAAATGCAATAAGGTTGGATGATGAAAATCTTCTAATTCTTTTTGGTCTTTATTCAAACTCTGATGGCGTTTATAAATTTAACATGAACACATACGAATTTGAGCTGATAGATTGGTTTTTTGCTCCGCAGTTCCTATATTACAACTCAACAAACTACCTTTATTATTTAGGTTCGTATGATGGATTATTCCGTTCCTACAACGGATTAAAATGGGTGAAAGATAATTCATTTGATACTGGTTCAGTTAATTCAATGAATAACCAGGATGAGAATTTTGTATTAAGTCAAGATCAGAATATCTATAATTGGGAATATACCGAAACACCTAATTTTTCTCCTCAGCAAGATCTTGGGTTATTAGAACTTGATGAGATCGATGAAGCATCAGGTATTGTTGCCAGCAGGTTGAATGCAAATGTATTTTGGGCAATTAACGATTCCGGTGGAGATCCTGCAGTTTATGCTTTTAATTCAGCAGGTGAACATTTGGGAATTTATACAATAGACGGAGTTTCCAACCGAGATTGGGAAGATATTGCTATTGGTGGTGGACCGGAATATGGGCAATACATTTATGTTGCAGATATCGGAGATAATAATAATCAATATGACACAAAATATATTTATCGTTTTGAAGAACCTTTTGTAAGTAACAGCCAAGCACCAGTAACCGAAACGATTTACGATGCAGAAACTATTTCAGTTCAATATCCAACTGCAAATTATGATGCAGAAACCCTTCTACACGATCCGCTTACGAACGATCTTTACATCGTTACAAAAAGACTTCAAGGATCACCGGTTGGGCATGATGAAGTATATCGAGCAGAATTTCCACAATCTACAACACAAACTATAGTTATGGAAGATGTCGGAGACTTAAGTTATCCACCTTCACTTGATCCATATGGAGGTGCATATCACGGTGCTACTGCAGGTGAGATCTCTCCACTTGGTGATGAAATTCTTATAAAAACCTATACTCACGTTTATCATTGGAAAAGGCATCAGAATCAAACTTTAGTGGATGCATTCCAAAATGATTATAACAGTGTTACATATATGTTGGAACCGCAAGGTGAGGCAATTTGCTGGGAGCCCCACTGCAACGGTTATTTTACAACCAGCGAAGAACCGGCTTCCTACTTTCCTGCACATCTCTATTTCTATGATTTAAATTCATGGCAATTGGTAAATGACTATACATCTGTAAGGGGATTCCAATTCGCATCGGATGGAACTTTATATGCCTATATGCCAGGAGAATCATATTCTTCTGGACTTCATTCATCAGCTGATCTGGGTGAGAATTGGGATGTTTGTTTTTGGGATACAAACCTTTCTGCATTGGCTTTAGATCGTGAAGATAATATCTTTACAGGTTGGGAAGAGGAAGGTGTCGGTTTCTGGGAATACCCGATGGTTGATCCACTCATGATGAATACCGGATTAGAAAATCAAAATATATTCAACATAGTAGGTTTTCCACTTATTGATACTCCATCGGTTCTTGCTTGTACACAAAGCGGAGCATATTTTTTAACTGATTACACAGACACAGAAAATTTTGAAATTCCAATTATGAACTACGATTTACAGAATCATCCTAACCCATTTAATCCTACAACTACTATCTGGTTTAATTTATCCACAGAGAGCTCTCAGAGCATAGAAGTAATAATTTACAACTTGAAAGGACAGAATATTAAAAATATCCTTGCTATCCTGAGTGGAGATGAAGGATCAGCTATCTGGAATGGAACTAATCAAAATAACGATCCTGTAAGTTCTGGAATTTACTTTTACCAATTACGAGTAGGTGAAGAAGTAAAACAAACCAAGAAGATGCTGCTTTTAAAATGAAACTGGCAGTAATTGGAACCAAGAAATTCAGTGATTTCAATTTTCTTTCACATATTCTAACAAAAATTCCCAATATCACAGTGATTATCAGTGGTGTTGCAGCGGGAACCGATACACTTGCCAAACAATTTGCATTTCAAAATCAGATATTATTCCTTGAATTCCCACCCGATCATAAAAAATTTGGTGACAAAGCAAAGCATATTCGTGATAAATTGATCGTTGAAGAATGTGATG
>JABIME010000080.1 GCA_018654125.1 Candidatus Cloacimonadota bacterium | reverse complement strand
GAATACGATACAGAAGTAATTTCAACAAAAACTGGTAATTTTAATAAGATTGTTTGTTCAGACGCATCATATCCTGTTGAAGATGGACATCCACTATTACCTTTTTTTACAGAGATAATTGGACTACCAATTGATGGCGATGCAACTTTTCAAATAATTGGAAAGAAACAAAAAACCGTTTCAAACTTTAGAGTATACCCTGCAGAGAAAATGATCCCTTCTGAAAATTCTGTGGATTATCAATTCTATTTGGAAAAAGATATTTACGACTCTGCTGCACTTTACCCGAACAATATTATTGAAAAAGGTTCTAAGGCATATCTTGGTGATAGATATTTTATGGGCTTCAACATTCATCCATTCCAATATAGAGCAAAAAGAGATGAGCTGATAATAACAAAAGAGTTAACACTTCAGATCAATATTTTGGGTGATAAGAACCGAAGTATCTCACAAGGTGAAAACTATATTGATAAAGTTGCTAATTCTTTCTTTTTAAACAACATTTATTCAACTAATTGGCGTAAAGAAAAAGATCTGTCTGGATATGTACCACCTCGAGATAACGATGAAGTAAATGAATTTCGACTAATAATTGCTGAAGAGGGAATCTATAAAGTTACTTATGAATATCTTTTGGAAACACTGGCAGCTAACTATTTTCCAATTGATTACACACTTGCTTTTAATTGGAATGATATCGATCCTAGAAACTTGGAACTTTCCTGTATGGGAAATCCTGTTCCAATACATTTTGTAGGAGCTGCTGATGGTTCTTTTGATGCGGGAGATTATTTTGAATTCTATGGAGATATTCATTACGGTGAAACCCATTATTATGACGATTTTACTTCTGAAAATTCATATTACTTAAAATTATTGGATCACCCTGGAAGCAGAATGGCAGTTGAAAATGGTGGTTTAGGAAATATTAACGCTGGTCAATTTATAATTCCAGAATCGTATCAGCACACTGTACATTTTGAAGAGCAGAATTCAAAGGATCATCTTGGAAATCAATATTATCATCATCCAAATTACCCTGCAGAATTTTATCGTGAAGATATCTGGTTTTGGGATAGAATTTATTCGCCATCTTTAGAGATATATTCATTCGAACTTCAATATCCAGATCAACGACCTACAAAACGATTTACTGCTCAAACATGCCTTTTCAGTGTGACTTTTAATGAGGATAATTATTATCAGATAAACCATTCTGCTCAAGTTAACATTAACTCTTCTCAGATCGACTCTCATGTTTGGCATGGGCAAAATGAGCAGATGTTCGACAATTTTGAAAATCCTTTGCCAAATAGTTTTTTATATCACGGTGAAAATAATTTATATGTGAATCTACCTGGTATTCCGGGTATTGAAAATCAGCAGGTTTTACTCGATTATTTTGATGTAACCTACTGGCGTGAGTACAAAACGGACGCAGATGAAATGAAATTTACAGAGCCACAGGATGAAGACTTAGGTTTGTTCCAGTTTGAATTAGAAAATTTCTCTACAGATCAAGTTTCCGTTTACAAATTAGGAACAAGTTTCATCGAAAACTTACATGTAGAATCATTTTTAGGGAACGGCTCTCCTCCATTTAAAATATCATTCCAAGATAGCCTTATAAACAATAACACAAAATATTTTGCAGTAACCAACGATAAGAAAAAGCAACCGGTTAAAATTGTTCCAAATATTCCATCAAGCTTAAAATCACAAACAAATTTTGCTAAATATATTGTTATTACTTTAACCGATTTTATTGAGCATCCATCCATTTTACAATTTAAACAAAAATGGGAAGAACAAGGTAAAATAGTTAAAATAGTTGCTCTTCAAGATATTTTTGATGAATTTAATTATGGTATCCGTTCTGTTCAATCAATAAAAGATTTTATTCAATATGCATATAATAATTGGAGTGGTTCTGGCGTAACTCACGTTCTTTTTATGGGTGACGGAATTACTGACGAAAGAGACAACAGCTCCAGCAGAGAGTTTAATTTAATTCCGTTTAGGAACGTATGGGTAGAAAAATGGGGTGCGATCGCCAGTGACAACTGGCTTGGTTGTATTGTCGGTGATGATCTGGTTCCGGATGTTGCAGTTGGAAGGATAAATATTTGG
>JABIME010000079.1 GCA_018654125.1 Candidatus Cloacimonadota bacterium | reverse complement strand
GTACAGATCTTATAGGTTAGAATTAATCCAAAACTATCACCTAAAAAACCAATTAGTAATACCATAAGTGAACTCACACCAAAACTAATCGTCATATAAATCCCATTTACAAAAGAGGGGTGATCAGAATTTGTATCTTGAACAAGTGCTAATAAAACAGGACCCGATGCAAACAGGAAAAATCCCATTACTATTAGAAGTGGGAACATAAAGCTTCCATTAGAAGATATGAATATCCACATTAAGATCGGATTGATTATTGAAGTAATTAACAAAGTATTTTTTCTTCCAAATTTGTCTGAGATAGGACCTGCAAAAAAAGTGCCGATAGCTCCAGAGAATTGCAGTACAGCAAGAGAAATTCCTGCCAACCACATACTATTTCCTTGATTTGTTAAGAAAGTTGGAAGGAAGAGAGTTAATGATAATTTCATAGCTGCTCTGAAAATAGTTATTCCTGAAACAATTATAAAAAATGGAATCAATTTTCTAAAAGTGTCTCTCGCTCCACTCTCTTTTTTCTTCTTTTGGAAATCCTTGTTTATACTTATGTTCCTTAATTTAATATATAAAATTACAGAAGCTATAATTCCCAATGGTATTACACGCCAAGAACCTTCGAATCCCCACCATGAGATCGCTGCAGTAATTAAAAGTGGTCCAAGAGTTCTTGCAAGCTCTCCTCCCAGCATATAATAACTCATACCTTTCCCAACTTGATCTGCAGAAACGTGTTTGATCATTACCGGAGATGGAACATGAAAAAGTGTGTTGCTGATCCCGGCAACAAAGAGCAGAATTAGAACTATTGGGTAACTGGGAGCAATTCCCAACAAACTCATGGCAATACCTGTAATAGCAGGAGTTAATATTACAAAATATCGCACACAAATCCTATCTGCTATTAATCCAATAAATGGATTAAAAAGTGAAGGGATCTTTCTAGCAATATCCAATAGTCCTGCCATTGAAAGTGAAATACCCAGTTTCGCGATCAGGAGCGGGAGAAGCGGGGCTAAAAAGGAGGAATATATGTCATGAGATAGATGTGCAAAAGAGACGAGTAGCACATTTCCAAATTGAAATTTTTTCTTGTTTTTCATATAATCCTTTTTCTTTTTTGATTAAAATCCTACTAATAGTCCAATAATTCCTACAATTGCACCAAAAATAATATTAACAGCTTTCACTGAGAAAAATCCTCGTTTAGAATCAGCCAACATCGGTATCATACCATGACCATCCTGCACGATCGAGCTTGCCAGCAAAACACTAAAAGGTATAGTTCCAGCGGCAAATAATGTAACGAAAACAAGATGTGGACCAGATTCTGGAATTATACCTACAAGCAATGCTATTGCTAAAATTATGAACATGTTGCTTGCAATCCAACTATTTATATCAATAAATTCAAGTAAAATATGAACTACAAGTAAAGTTCCAAAAGTCCACAAGAAGATCTTAGGAATATGAGTAACGACAATGTGCTTCCAAAGGTGTTCCTCTAAAAAATGCTCGGGTACAGTAATAACAATAAGAAGAGCAATAAATGAAGTCATCAATATTGAAATTCTAACCCAGTTCCATTTTTCTGGCCCGATCTCACCGGTTGCAGTTCCTAATAAAAAGAAAGTAATGATAATGAGCATTAGAATTCGTGGAATTGATTTTGTCTTGAAATTTGAGAACAAATTCTTGTGTGGATAACAATCACATTTCTCTTCCTCGTGAATTGGAAATCTATTTTTTGCGAATTTGGATTCAAAATATCTCGGGGAGACAAATTTATCAGTGATAAAACCAGCAATAATTCCAACAATAAAGATAATAGTTGTGAGTAGAATCGCTTTTTGCGGGAACATTGCCAGCATTATAAACGCTTCATCTCCACTGGTTGCAATCATTGCTGTTACAACAGCTCCAAAAGAGATGATACGATGTGAAAATAAAGTTATTGCAGTAAATGCACCCAAACATCCAGGAATTGCACCAAGAAAGGCAGCCAGAAAATATTGCTTCCATTTGGATTTTGCAAGGTTATTATGCCATATTCCTTTCGTTTGAACATTAATGTATTCAATGATGAGCATCATCACAAATACAAAACCTGTTATCATTAGTGCATGCTTTAGAACTTCAATTACAATATTCATATTAATTATGTCCAATTTAGAATATTAAAGACTAAACACTTTGAAATCTAGAACTATTTCAATTCACCATTCTTATAGGCATTATAAGCTTCTTTTACTGTCATCTCGCCGGCTCCAACAAATACTTTTGTTCCAGTCTGAGTAACAACAGCTGCAGCATTTCCACCCGGTCCGTTACCTGTTATGAGTATATTCACACCAAATTCTGCCATTTTCTGTGCTGTTTTAGGACCGGCGCCGTGTGCTTCATTTGCAATTGCACGATTGTCATAAGTTTCAATTTTTTCAGTTTCTTCATCATAGATAAAGAAGAACTCAGTTCTTCCAAATCTTGGATCCATTTTAGAATCCCATTCTGTTCCTTTTGCCGTGAGTAAAATTTTCATTTAATCTCCTTTTGAGCTCACTGATCATCACGGAATACACGGATAAAAAATATCCATATTTTTCTGGTACATCTGTGATTTATATTTCCTTTATTATTTTCCAACTATCTTCTAAAATCTGCTTTATATTCCCATTATCAAATTCTACAATTGTTTTTCCCATTGTCATAGCTTTTGTGAAATTTTCATCATAAGGAATTTCATTTATTAATTCAATGTTTTCTTCTTTTAGGAACGTATGTATCTCTTTCGTTTTATTGGAATTAATATCTGCTTTGTTGATTATGCATCCAGCTTTTATCCCAAATCTTTTTACAAGTTCATGAACTCGTTTTAAATCGTGAATTCCTGAAACAGAAGGCTCTGTAACAAGTACAACATAACTTGCACCGGAAAGTGAAGATACAACCGGACATCCAATACCTGGTGAGCCATCTACAATAATGATTTCCTTCCCTTCCTTTTCTGCAATTGCTTTTGCTTCATTCTTTACTTTAGCTACTAATTTACCTGAGTTCTCTGCACCTATTCCTAATTTTGCATGAACCATTTTCGTACCTGTTTTCACGTTTGATACAAACCATTTTCCCACATTCTGTTCGTTCATACTTATCGCATCCGTAGGGCATACAAGTGCGCAATATCCACAACCTTCACAATCAAGTGGTTGAACAATATATTTGTTATCAATAACGGGAATTGAATCCCAGCGGCAAACTTGGGAACATTTTCCACACTTAATGCATTTTGCCTGATCAATTTCTGCGAGCAGTCCGCTATAGAAATCTTCAGACCCAGCTAAATCAGGTTGCATGAGAAGATGCATATCAGCTGCATCTACATCGCAATCAGCAACTATTATGTCTTTCCCGCCCAAGTAGGCAAAAGAAGTTGTAATCGAGGTTTTTCCTGTTCCACCTTTCCCTGAAGTTATTACGATTTCTTTCATAATATGTTCTCCTGCTGGTAATTGGAAATGAATGAAATTATGTTTTCAAGTTGAGTTCTTACTTCAGGAATTCTGCTGTATATGAGATTTCCCTCAGAATATATTTCTGCTATCTTTCTCATATTGGGGATTTTAGCTATTATGGGAATATCATGCTCTTCACAGTATTTTTCAACGTTTGCATCACCGATTCCAAATCTGTTGATAATTACTCCCATCTCTTTTTTCAACTCTTTCATTGTATCAATAGCAAGTATCAGATCATGTAACCCAAAAGGTGTAGGTTCTGTTACAAGCAGAATTAAGTCAGCATCTTTAGTGGCTTCAATAACTGGACAAGAAGTTCCAGGAGGAGCATCAAAAATTTTAATTATTTTTTTTTGGAAATTCTCGTCTACGTAATCTAAAGTTTGCTTAATAAGTGGTACAGCCTGTTCTTCACCAATAATTAGTTTGCTTTCTATGAAGTCTAGATTACCTGATTTATAATGTTTCAATTCACCCATCTTTTTTGGTATCATTGGGAGAGATTTGGTGGGGCATAGCTCACTGCAAGCATAACATCCGTGACATAATTCAGGAAAAACCATTATCATTTCACCCAATTTCATCACAGCATTAAAATTGCAAACTTTCTGACAATTCCCACAAAGAATGCACTCATCATTTTTCCACTCAGGGATCATCTTAAATTTATCTTCTTCATGTAATGTTTTACCCGAAATAAATAATCCTGAATTTGGTTCTTCTACATCCAGATCAGTTAATACAACATTGTTGGACTCTGCTATTAATGAAGTAAGATTTGTGGAAACAGTTGTTTTTCCTGTTCCACCTTTACCACTGGCAATTGCTATTTTCATCTTTTCCTTTTATTGCTCACGAATCTTCACAGATTAAACGGATCAATTTATAATATTGAGTTTGTAATGTATTATTCATGATTCTCTGTGAGCTAAGTATTAATGATCGCAGAGATTTTTTCTGGATGTTAATCCTTCTGAGATATATGTCTCTACAAGTCCTTTAAGATTATCAGAACTCAATCCGATAATTACCTCAATATTATTTTGTGCAAATAGCTGTTGTGCTCTGCTTCCCATTCCACCAGCAATAATGGAAGTACATCCAAGTTCACGCAGAAAAGCAGGATGTGATCCTGGTTCATGTGGGGGAGGTGTAACAAATTCTTCTTTAGTGATTTTGTTATCTGTAACATTATAGATGGCAAATTTTTCACAATGTCCAAAATGTGCACTGAGTATTCCCCCCCTTGTTGGTATAGCGATTTTTTTATTCATTCATTTCTCCTTGTTTTTCAATTGTTTCATTATTTATAACCGAAAATTCTGCATCAATAACTCTCTTCTCTTTCGGTTTCTCTTCAATTTGCTTCGACTGAATTATCTTATTGAACAGCTTCTTTATTCTACTGTCATCACTTGTAATATCTTTTGCTACAGCCCCAGCAATAAGCGTTATTACTGTACCAATAAGAGAATTTCTTCCACGATGACCTTGGTTTCGTTTATTTCTATATTTTATACCACCGTAATGTCTACCCTCTGTCATACTTGTTCACCTTCCTAAAAAAAATAGCGGCAGAGGAGGAGAGATTCAACCCCTGCCGCATTCCACATTACTCGTCCTTTTTTAATTCGGAGAGTCGTGTTTCCATTATTTTGAGCTCATTCTTAAGTGCATCCATCATTATTGTTCTTACTGCAACATCTTCCATGTCCGAATCCTCCTGCTAGATCTACTAAATTCTCTGAACCGCAGGATGGACATTTAATGATTTCGTTTTCAAAATTTGTATTGAACATATGTCCACAAGAATTGCATTTTATTACATTACCACGGAAATGAATATTTCCACCATCTATTTGAAGGTGTTTGCCCTCAATGATAAATTCAGCTATCTTTTTACGGGCTTTTTCAATCAGTCGTGAAAAAGTGGAACGTGATATTTCCATTTCATCAGCAGCATCATTATGATTCATGCCGATGTTGTCTGCAAGCCGAATTGCTTCATATTCATCAATTGAAAGTTCAATTGAATCTAATGATAATCTTCTTATCCCTACAGGCTTAAATTCTGTATAGAGTGGAGGTCTGTGCACAATTCGTTGCATTTTTCTTCTAGGCATAAATTCTCCTTTATTAAATCCATAAGACAATATATTGAACATATGTGCAGAATGCAAGTTTTATTTTGAAAAATAATAAAAAAAGCTCCGAAAAATATCGGAGCTTAGTTGATTACCAATTAAATGGGATATATTTCTATTGCTTATATATTATTTTTCTACTGGAAAAAACAATTGCTCTTTATATGAATCAGCTTTCACCCTGTAAAAAACTCCATTCTCATAAAGAAGGGCTTCTCCTTTATTTCCGGTTTTTATGCCGGTATCTACAGGAATCACACTATCCTTGAAAAATGGATTTATAAAATCTTGTGTGGT
>JABIME010000078.1 GCA_018654125.1 Candidatus Cloacimonadota bacterium | reverse complement strand
GACAGTAAAACGCTAAACTCGTTTGTTATAAAGAGTTCATTATATAAATACTCCAATATGAGGATCGGTGGTGAAGCCACTTATCTTCTTGCACCACATAGCATTAGTGATCTTTCATCAATAATGAAGGAAACAAATAAACATAATATGGAAATACTTCCTATTGGTGGTGGCTCAAATATCCTGTTTGGAGATGTTGGAAATAGAGTGATTATTCTGGATGCAAACCTTCCCGAGATTTTTAGTGTTGATAATGATGTTGTTACTGTTTCATCTAATATGAGGATCGGTTCTTTCATAGATAGAGCAATGCAGTTTGAATTGGGTGGATTAGAATTTATTTCTGGAATTCCTGCGCATATTGGCGGTGCAATTCATATGAATGCCGGAGCTTTTGAAAAATGTATATTCGATTATCTATTATGGGTTGAGTTTGTAAACAAGAAGGGTGATATAATTAAAATCGAGCTTAAAGATCTTGAGTTTGGTTATCGAACAACCTCCATTGATGGTTTCATAATAAAAGCAGGATTTAAACTAGATAAAAAAACAAAAAAACAGATACTAGATGATAAAGAAAATATTATCTCAATGAGATTTGAAAGACATCCTTACGACTACCCAAGTTTAGGAAGTACATTCAAAAATCCTGAAGGTAAATTCGCAGGGCAAATAATTGAAGAATGTGGATTAAAAGGCATAAAAATAGGTGATGCACAGATTAGCGAAAAACATGCAAACTTCATCATAAACAAAGCTAATGCAACATTTAAAGATGTTGCTGAATTAATAAAAGTAGTAAAAGAAACAGTGAAAGAACACAAAGATATTGATCTAGAATTGGAGATAAAGGTAATAAACTAATGAAGAAAAAACGATCGGGTTCGAGTAGATATTTTTTTTTCTTTATTGTACTTATTGTACTTATTTATGGTGTTTACATTGGCATTAACAGTTTATTTACCAAACTTGATTTTTTTAAAATAAAATCTGTCATGATAAGTGGAAATGAAAATTTAGAGACTGATTTTTTGAAAAATATCTGCAATGATTTCATAAATTTAAATTTATATTCTATTTCAAAAAGAGATGTACTAAAGAAATATGAAAACATCGTTCGTATTGATGACATCAAGGTTTCCAGAATATTCCCAAATAAATTAAAAATAGTGATTAGTGAAAAAAAGGGAGAATTCCATTTCCTAACAGAAAGAGGTAACATCTTCCCTATCGATAAGAATAGAGTCGTTCTGGATAACGTAAATTTCTATGAGAATGAGGCATTGCCAGTGATTGGAACTAGGATTGCAGATGCAGATATAATCATCGGACAAAAAATTCAGAATGATCTAATTGAAAAAATTTTTGTGCTAAGAGAAAAATTTGATTCCGTAAACCCGGATTTCATTAGTAGTATTTCCGAGTTTTACTTAAAAGGAGAGAATCTAATTTTTGTTAATTCAAACGTTGGGTACAGAATTGTATTTGGAGATGATGAGATTGAAGAAAAACTTAAAAAACTCATTTTTCTTGAACAGAATCGTACTTTTGAAAAAGGCACAACAATAGATTTAAGGTTCAAAGATCAGCTTGTGATCAGGTCGGAGGAGATATGAAGATAGGTCAAGTGATTACAGCAATAGATATTGGTACAACCAAGATCTGTGTTATTATCGCACAAATAAATGAAGAGAATAAATTAGAAGTAAAAGGAATTGGCACAAGTAAAGCTGATGGCATGGTTAATGGAATTGTTGTTGATATAATGAAGGCTTCAAAATCTATGAGTGATTCAATTAATGAAGCGGAAGAGATGGCAACAATGAAAGCAAAAAATATATATGTTGGAATAGCTGGTGAGCATATTAAAAGCCAGAACACAATTGGCAGAATATCATTAACTTCTGGTGCACAACCTTGTGATATAGACCAACAACACGTAGAGAATGTTATATCAAATTCTAAAAATAATGTTAAGATCCAGCAAGGAAATGAGCGACTAGAGATTATTCATGCTATTCCTCAATACTATAAGATTGATGATCAGGATGGTATCATGAATCCAGTAAATATGAGTGGATTCAATCTTTCTGCTCATGTTCATATTGTAATGGCAGATATCAATGCACTCAGAAATATAAAGAAATGCATAGAAATAGCAGGTTATAAAGTTGAAGAGAGTTATCTTGAGCCTATCGCATCTTCTCACGCAGTTCTTGATGATGTAGAAAAAGATTTGGGCTCCATTATTATTGATATTGGAGGCGGAACTACTGATATTGCAATATTTTATAAAGATAGCATTCGCTTCAGTGCAGTTCTTCCAATAGGTGGTAAGAACATAACGCACGATCTTTCTGTTGGATTGCATACATCACCGCAAAATGCTGAGAAACTAAAGATAGAATTGGGTAACTCACTTTCCAGTAGAATTCCTGAAGATAAACTAATTGATGTCGAAGGAATTGGTGGAAGAGAGCCAAAGAAAAAAAAATTAAAGTATATGACGGAGATTATAGAAGCAAGAATGCGCGAAATATTTGAGGGAGCTTATAGAATATTAAATGAACATCATGATCTTGGTTTGATAACGGCCGGACTTGTTCTTACCGGCGGAGCTTCACTGCTTAGAGATAGTTCAGCTCTAGCTGATCAGATATTTAATATGCCCACTAAGATAGGATATCCAAATCTAACTGATCTTGCAGGACCAACAGAAAAACTTGAAAACCCTAGATATGCAACTACAGTTGGAATTTTATATTATGTTTATGCTGAACTTCAAAGTAGAGATGAAACAATAACCAGTATTAAGATCGGTAATAAATTCACTAATTTATGGCAAAAAATTAAAAACGTTTTTAAAGATTATTTTTAATAGAAAAGATATATTTTCGGAGGCTATATGTATGAGTTAGAATTAGACCTGAACCATGATGAAATACCATTTGGTACACATATAAAGATCATCGGTGTTGGCGGAGCTGGTGGTAATGCTGTTGGTACAATGATAGATTACGGCTTACACGGTTTAGAATTTGTTGTGGCAAATACTAACATTGGAGATTTAAAAGAATCTAAAGCCCAGGTCAAATTACAGCTTGGAAGAGAATTGACTAAAGGATTGGGAGCAGGTGCAAATCCGGAAACAGGCCGCAAAGCTGCCGAGGAATCTCGTGAGGAAATTAAAAACAATTTAAAAGGAACAGATCTATTATTTATTGCAGCTGGAATGGGCGGTGGAACAGGTACAGGAGCAACTCCAGTAATCGCTGCTCTTGCTAGAGAAATGGGTATACTAACAATTGGTATTGTGAGCAGACCTTTTAGAAGTGAAGGGAAAAAGCGTACGATAAATGCAGAAAATGGCATAACTAAGCTTCGTGAAAATGTAGATACACTCATTGTAATACCAAATGAAAAACTTACTGAAATATACCCAGATATGACCGTAATTGATGCTTTTAAAAAAGCTGATAATGTACTTTATGAAGCAGCTAAAGCTATATCTGACATTATACATTACAGTGGTTATATGAACGTAGATTTTGCTGATGTGCAAACCATAATGAAAAATCGTGGACTTGCAATGATGGGCTCTGGTATTGGAGATGGAGATCAAAAAGCTGTTGATGCCGCACAAAAAGCTATGAATAATCCACTGCTCTCGGATATTCCAATAGAAAATGCAAAAGGTGTTCTTATAAATATAACGGCTGGGAAAGATTTTAAGATGGATGAATTTGAGCTGATCACTAATGAGATTGTGAAGCAAACAGGTGAAGATGGCGATATTATTACCGGAATAATTATTGATGATGAACTTGAAGGCAAGATCAAGGTAACACTGATAACTACTGGGCTAGACACACCTAACACATCTGTTTATGAACGAGAAACAATAATTTATAACAAAGAAAACGAATCGGAAGATATTGAACACACTTTACAAAGAATAAGAAAAACAGATTCTTTGAATATAAATAAAGGAACTGAAGATAAAACAAGTACATTTGATAAACAAATGGAAATTCCTGCTTTCTTAAGAAAATTCTCAAATTAATAGAGACTACCTGATTATGCAGGATACTATATTTCAGTTTTTAATTTTAGCTTTTTCTATATTTGCAGTAGGTAAACTCTCAAAACTATTTGAAATAGAAAGTTTTTTTACTGCTATAATTACAGCACTTGTATTTGCTCTTATCAATGTAACTATAAAACCAGTTTTAGAATTCATTTCGTTCCCAATCACATTTATTACATTTGGAATTTTTACTTTTTTTGTTAATGGATTTTGCCTTATATTTGTTTCTAAACTCGTACCAAAATTTAAACTGAAAGGTTGTTTTACTGCTTCTTTTGCCGCATTATTGATATCGCTTGTTAATGCATTGATATTAAAATTAATCTATTAATAATTCTGGAGATAAAATGACTTATTTGGAAATTTATAATCTATTAAAAAGTAGATTTAATTTATTAGATGAAAAAATTGATATTCCCGAATTGGAAACCCGTATAATTAATATCCCATTTGAGTCATTCAGTCATTCACTTCTGCCTGGAGAAGACTCCTATAATTGTAATGAGCACAATGTAACCTTTGATCAAGCATACGATCTGGCAAGTAAGCTAAGAACACCACATCTTAATGAGATCATTGAAACACCTGATTCAAAGATAACTGAAAATGTTAAATTCAACTACAGTATTTTGGTTCCAATTGAAGTAAAGAAATCTAAAAAAACCGAAAAAAACATTATAAAGAAAAACAAAGTAAATGGAACAATAATTCTTCTTCATGGGCTGAATGAAAAAGATTGGAGTAAATATCTGCCTTGGGCTTATAAATTAATGGAGCAAACTGGAAAGCAGGTGATCCTCTTCCCAATAGCCTTTCATATGAATAGAACTCCAACCAAATGGATAGATCCCCGGTTTTTGAGAACAGCAAATATAGAGAGAAAAGAGATTTTTCCAAATGTTGCTAATTCATCTTTTGCAAATATAGCTCTTAGTGCCCGTTTACAGTTTCATCCTCAAAGATTTTTATGGTCTGGTCTTCAATCGTTTTATGATGTAATGCAATTAATTCATGAGATTAGATCTGGCCTTCATCCACATATAAAGAAGAAATCTACAATAGATTTCTTTGCCTATTCAATTGGATCATTTCTGGCAAATATTTTAATGCTTACAAATTCTTATAATTATCTTTCAAAATCTAAATTATTCAATTTTTGCGGTGGTCCTACCCTTAACAGGATGAACGCAGCTTCAAAATATATTTTAGATAGTGAAGCAAATATTTCTGTATATTCTTTCTACATTGAGCGTTTGGAAGGAGAATTAAAGAAAGATGAAAGGTTAAGGCACTATTTTAGTGACCTACATCCTGTTGGGAAATACTTTAGAAGCATGTTAGAGTTTCATAAAATGCAAGACTTTAGAGAAAAGCGCTTTAAAGAGCTTCATAAACAGATCTCTGCTATTGCGCTTAAACAAGACTTTGTTGTTCCACCTTCTGAAGTTTTAAACACACTAAAAGGCTCTGATAATAAAATTCCAACAAAAGTTCGTGTGATGGATTTCAATTATAAATATGATCATGTGATTCCATTTCCACCTACAAAGAAACTTGAAAAGGAAGTAGATAAAAGCTTTAATCGTGTTTTTCGATTTGCCACTAAACACTTAAAATAATACGGAGTTTCCAAAAAGCTATAAGCCGGATGATTCATAGAGGCAATGCAATTTATTGCTGAAAATAATTTTGAAGTAATTACTATTAATGAAGCATGTGAATTGTTTTCAGACCGGAGATAATCATGATAATTAGAGATCTGAAACCTTCTGAATATAATTCTCTTATAGATATTTGGAATAGATCGTCATTACCATTTAAACCTAATGGAAGAGATGCTGAACACAATATTATAAAACAGATACAAACGGAAAATATCTGCTTCTTCGTAGCTGAGATAAATGATAAATTAGTTGGAGCTGTTATTGCAAGCCATAATGGACGTAAAGGCTGGGTCAATAGGCTTGCGGTACTACCTGAATTCAGAGAAAAAGGAATTGCAGCAGCATTACTAAAAAGATCTGAGAATTATTTTCTTTCCAATAATATAAATATTTTTGCATGTCTCATAGAAGATTGGAATGATGTTTCAATGGAATATTTTAGCAATAATAACTACATACCTCATAAAGATATAATTTACTACACAAAAAAATTGAGACCT
>JABIME010000077.1 GCA_018654125.1 Candidatus Cloacimonadota bacterium | reverse complement strand
TGTTCTTAACTGTTGGATATGAAATATTCAACGCTTTTTCTACTTCCTTAATGTTACCACTACAACATAGGAATGTTTTTGCGAATTCCTGTTGGGTAGCTGTTAATAAAGATAGATCTCCAATTCCAAATTTCCCTTTTATACTTGTATCACAACTTGAACAATGATATTCAACTATTTCCAAATTGGAATTACATACGGGGCATTGCTTCAATCTTTTATTCATTTTTTCCTCCTGATCTGTGACAATATTTATTTTCGTAATTAATTATGTCAAATACTTTTTTCATTTTATTAATATCTACCTTAATTTTATTAATGTATTGCTTAATATTTTCAATTTTTACATGGCTTCAACATATTTCCGTTTAAGTAATGAGATAATCTTTGATTTCTATATCAATTTTTGATCTTTGATTCTTAAGACTATTGGTACATTTTATAATTGACTTTATCGGTTCAGATTCATAGATTCGATTTTGCATTAATCTTAATAATATAAATGGATGGCATCAGTAATGAAAGTTAGCATTATTACATTTGATGAATCAATATTAGATAATAAAAGTCCTTTAAGGTTTCGATCAATAAATTATAATTCATCAGGCGTGAATAGTGAATTCGGAAATTAAAAGCTTTGAATAATTCATACAAAAGACTGATCTTATTAATCCTCATATCAATCTTCATCAATTGTATATATGCTTCCGATGATAATCTATTATTAGAAATTCCGCAGAATTTCTTGAAAGGAATATTAAAAGCTAATTATAAAGAGACACCATTTGATGAGTTCTTCCCATTAAACAGTGTTGCAATTCCACAACCCAGATACCCAAATACAAAAGAACATCCATCTCTACTCTTTAAAAAAGAGAATGCCCATTTGATCCGATCCAGATTTTATCGAGAACCCTACAAAAGCTGGGGAGAAAATATAATCGAGCGAGCATTAACAAACAATCATGATCTTACATCACCCCTACTTTATGAATTATGGAGAAGTGAAGGAGCGAAGGCAAATGCTTTTGCATATTTTCTTACTTTAGATAACGAATTCTTAGAGACTGCAATCTCAGCACTACTGAATATCGGTGATACTCTTCCACCGATATCACCTGAAGGACAAAATGATAGAGTTGGTTGGGGAGATTGGATGAGAGCTGCACAAGCACTCAGAAATTTTGCAGTATCTTATGATCTGATCTATTGGGAACTTTCCGCACAGCAACGTGAGATCATTGAAAATAAAATGATGAAACAGGTTGAACAGCATCATAGGAACTTCAGAAAATTCCCACGTAACTTAAATAAAGTTGAGATATCGTCAGGAATTGGAATTCCAAAAAATAATCACATAACAGAAATTGCCGCAGGAGTTGCTACAGTTACTTTTGTAATCGACGATTCAAGATGCAATAAGTATTTTTATGATGCAATAAGAGAATTGCAATATGGTTTAGCAATGATCGATGTTGATGGATCTTATCGAGAAGGAGCTAATTACGGAAGATTTGTAGCATCAATAATTTTCCCTTTGGCTCATTATATAAAAAACATAACTAATACAAATATTCTGAATTCACCTCGTATTAAAAAGTTCACACGCTGGCTAATTGATATGGAAAAACCTGATGGAACTATTCCGCTCTTTGATGATGCATACAGCATGTTCTTCCCATTCCAACCCTTAGGTTCTGGCTTAACAGATTATGAGCATGAGCTGTTTTATCTATTTGAAAAAAATGCAGAAAATTTTAGAGATACTGATCTGATGTTTATTGATGCTTTCTGTGGTTTTGATGATAGAACATTTCCTCAAGAACCGAACTATGATCCGGCAATATTCTATCCTGATGGTGGTATGTCTATATTCCGAGGAGATAGCGATATCTACGCACTTTTACTGGGTGAACCAGGTAGAAAGAACTATTCTCATCATGATCATTTTGAACCGGGAGCAATTACTCTATCAGCTTATAATAAAGATTTTCTTATCGACAGTGGATCCGGAATAATTGGCCCTTAT
>JABIME010000076.1 GCA_018654125.1 Candidatus Cloacimonadota bacterium | reverse complement strand
TTATGGTTGGACTGAATTAGGGAAACGTATAAAAATCAAGTGTTTCAATAATGACCCTTCAATAAAATCTAGCCTTAAGTTCTTAAGAAGGACACCATGGGCAAGAAAAAAAGTAGAGAACCTATATATTAATTTTAAAAGAAAAGAGATAAAGAAACTATAAGTATTTATATTTGATTTAATATTTTATTAACAATTGAATAAACATCAGTTTTATTGTTGTAAGCATCATCAATTATTTTATCTATCGCATCATTCTGTTTCACTAACTTGTGTGTTCTTTCTAGCAATTTATTATGTATGATCTGTTTCAATTCCATTTTAAAACGTTTTTTACGATTTGCATCAAAAATATTATTATCTTTCAAATAAACATAATGTTGATGAATAGCTTCACCAAGATCATCTATACCAATATTATCTCGAGCAATTACTTTGCAGATCGGAGCTAACCGTTCTTTGGTTTCCCCAAGGTTTTGCATCATTTCAATTTCTAAAACTGTTCGTTCTACACCTTCTTTATCTGCCTTATTCACAACAAAAATATCAGCGATCTCCATTACGCCAGCTTTGATCGCCTGAATTTCATCACCCATTCCTGGAATTAAGATCAAAAGAGTTGTATCAACATTTTTTACGACTTCAACTTCCGATTGACCCACTCCCACCGTCTCAATAAAAATAAAATCACATCCATAAGCATCTAATATTTTAATTGCATCGGCAGTTGCGGAAGAGATCCCTCCAAGATGCCCACGAGAAGCCATGCTTCTTATGAATACTTTTTCGTCTGTTGAGTGTTTTTGAAGTCTGATGCGATCACCTAATATTGCTCCACCAGAGAATGGGCTAGTTGGGTCTACTGCAATTATTCCAACTTTGAAGTTCTGCTTTCTTAAATTTGTAATAAGTTTATCGGTTAATGTACTCTTTCCAACTCCAGGTGCACCAGTTATTCCAATAACATAAGCGTTTCCCAAACAAGGTGAGATAAGTTTGATTATCCTCTCATTTTCATAAGAATTTTCACATAATGAAATTAGTTTGGCAGTTGATACAACATCACCTTTTGTTGCTTTGTCAACCAGGTGCTCAATATTATACTTCTTCATAATTCCAATCTGACAAAGCCTTTATCAACTTATTGAAATCATTCAAATAATCGTTTGTAACATCAACCTGCAAAAATGGTTCGCTTTTATTGGGAGTAGTATAATTACACAATCCTTCAAATGATTCCAAAATATATCCAATATATATAAGTTCTTCTTTAGGAACATCAAGCATTACTCGCGTTGTTCCATCCGGCAAAGTTTTTCTATCTGCAACAGAAAATTTCATGACATCAAAATTAGGCGAATTTAATGAAGTGCGTATTGCAAAACTTCTTCGATTGTATCAACCAGAATAATCTTCAAACCCTTCTTGATCTCTTCATTAACTTCAGTTAAAGAGGGTTCGTTCTTACTTGGAACTAGAACTATTTTAATCTTTGCTCTCTTTGCAGCTATCAGTTTCTCTGCAAGTCCACCAATTGGAAGCACATTACCGGAAAGTGTTATCTCACCTGTCATTGCAATATTATGCTTTACTTTTCTATTGGAAAGAATTGAGATTATTGCTGTAATAAGAGTCACTCCGGCAGAAGGGCCATCCTTTGGAATCGCACCTTCTGGTATATGTATATGCAGATCACACTTTTTATAAAAATTTTCATCAATATTGTATTTTGCTGCGTGAAGTCTGGCATAACTGAAAGCCGCCTGAGCAGATTCTTGCATTACATCACCCAATTGTCCGGTTAGTTTCAAGTTCCCTTTACCTTTCACCTTAACAACTTCAATCTGAAGTGTTTCACCACCAAATCTGGTCCAAGCAAGCCCAGTAACCAATCCAACAGCATCTTTCCTGTTTACTTCGGAATAGAGATGTTTAGGAACACCAAGGTATTCTTCCAGATCGGTAGGTTGAACAGAAACCAGACCTTTCAATTTGCCTTCAACATGTTTCTTTGCAATTTTTCTGAGGATCTTGGCGATTTGTCTTTCTAAACCACGAACACCAGCTTCTCTTGTATAAATTTTTATTATCTTTTCTAATGTTTTCTTTAGATATTTAACCTTCACTTTCCCTTTTAGATCGTGCTCCTTTATAACTTTTGGAACCAGATGCTTCGTAGCAATATGGATCTTTTCAAAAGCTGTATAGCCGGGGATCTCTATAACTTCCATTCTATCTAACAAAGGTTGAGGTATTGAGTTAAGCGTATTTGCGGTTGTTATAAAGATCACTTGTGAAAGATCATATTCAAAATCGAGATAATGATCACGGAAGGAATCATTTTGCTCTGGATCTAGAACCTCTAACAATGCAGAAGCAGGATCACCTCTGAAGTCATGACTCATTTTATCTATCTCATCCATCATTATAAGTGGATTTGTTGTTCCTGCTTTTTTCATGCTTTGCATTATCACACCAGGAAGTGCACCAACATATGTTCTGCGATGACCTCTAATTTCGGCTTCATCACGAACTCCACCTAAAGACAATCTCACAAACTTTCTATCCATAGCTCTTGCAATTGATTTTCCTAACGAGGTTTTCCCTACACCCGGAGGTCCAACAAAGCACAAGATCTGTCCTTTTACCTTCTCTGCCAGTTTAACAACAGCAAGATATTCCAAAATGCGTTCTTTAACTTTTATTAAACCATAATGATCATCATCTAATATATCCTGAGCAATATTAAGATCAAAATCTCTTAGTTTAGGGTCATCCCAAGGGAGATCTAATATCCATGTTAAATATGTGTGGGTTACCGAATACTCTGGAGAATATGAATTCATGTGAGCAAAACGTTCTAGCTCACCTTCAGCTTTTTTCTTTGCCTGGTCACTTAAATTGATTTTTTCAATTTTCTTCTTAAAATCAAGTAATTCGGTTTTATCTTCTTTAGTTATTCCAAGTTCCTTGTGGATCGCCTTCAATT
>JABIME010000005.1 GCA_018654125.1 Candidatus Cloacimonadota bacterium | reverse complement strand
TGTATTAAGTTGTGGTCCAATTTTTATGGATCTATTTGTTATATCATCATTAATACCAACAGTAAAACCGTGTGATGCATCACCATCAAGATGATCATAAACAGCTTTAACCATTGAAGGTGTAAATTCTTTGGAAGAAAGACCATAACGTCCACCAATAATAGAAATATCTTTTTTATCTTTAAGGGCTGCTACAATATCCAAATATAATGGTTCTCCAATTGCACCAGCTTCTTTTGTTCTATCAAGTACTGCAATTTTCTTCACAGTTTGTGGGATTGTATCGATAAAAGCATTTACAGAGAATGGACGGTAAAGACGAACTTTAATAAGACCAAGCTTTTCCCCTTTTGCATTTAAGTAATTAATTGTTTCTTCTATAGTTTCTACGCTACTTCCCATTGCAATTATTAATTTTTCAGCATCCGGAACTCCAACGTAATCAAAAAGATGATATTGTCTTCCAACTACCTTTGCTAATTCATTCATATATTCCTGAATTATTTCTGGAGCTGCATCATAATATTTATTGCTAGTTTCACGACCCTGGAAAAATACATCAGGATTTTGAGCACCAACTTTTACCATTGGTCTTTCTGGATTCATTGATCTATCCCTAAAGTCTTCAACATATTTCATATCCATCATATCACGCATTGTATCGTAATCGATAACTTCGATCTTCTGGATCTCGTGAGAATTTCTAAATCCATCAAAGAAGTTTAAAAAAGGAATACTTGTTTTTAAAGTAGAAAGATGTGAAACTATACCCAAATCCATAATTTCTTGAATTGAACAAGCTGACATCAATGCAAAACCAGTGTTTCTTGCAGACATAACATCAGAATGATCTCCAAAAATAGAAAGAGATTGTGAAGCTAAAGATCTAGCTGAAACATGGAAAACTGTAGGCAACATCTCACCGGCAATTTTATGCATATTAGGAAGCATAAGCATAAGGCCTTGAGCAGCAGTAAATGTTGTTGTAAAAGCACCACCTGAAAGAGCACCGTGTACTGCTCCAGCAGCTCCAGCTTCCGATTGCATTTCGATTACATCAACTGCTTGATTAAAAACATTCTTCTGATCATTAGATGCCCATGCATCTGCATATTCACCCATTGTAGATGATGGAGTGATGGGATAAATTGCAGCAACTTCACTAAAAGCATATGCTACATGCGCAGCAGCAAAATTACCATCTAAAGTAACTTTTTCAAATTTTTTCATTCTAGCTCCTTTTTTTGATTCTTATTTATTTACTATTTTATATTATTTTGTTACAAAAAATTTAATTAATAATTACGAGTCAATATTTTATATGTATTAAATCTCTTACCTTGCATCATCTTGTAATAATCTATGTTTTTCTAGATTAAAAACAGGTTCGAAATGTTTAAATTGATCTTCAATTGTATTGATTTCACAGATCTTTTTTTTAATACGCTCTATATCTGCTAAAATTTTAAATTTTTGAGCTTCATTACTTATTTTAAAAAGTTCATTGAGCATAAACCAACTAGCTAGATATTGTTCTTGGAATTCAAAGATATCAGCTAGTCCTGCGAGTATTTCATCTCTGTTAGCATTATTTGGAAAATCTAAATATAATCGGATTAATGAGGATTTAGCATCTTCATGATTCTTTATTGAAATATTTGCAATATAGTTTAAGAATAGAAGTTTTTCTAAATGAAGGGAATCATTTAATGTAATTAGTGGATCAAGGATAGTAATTGCTGCTCTATAATTTTTTTGAAATATCCTATTTGTGGCTATCTTAATTTGTAGATCGCATTTCTCTGTATCCTCAGCTTCTGTGAGAATTGTTTTATAAACATCGTTTGCTTCACCATATAGTTGATTATTCTCATATAATTTCGCAAGTATATTTAAAAAACCAGTTTGCTTTTGAGAAGTCTGTGCTTTGGTTACTGCAGAAGACACAATATCAAATGCTGAAAGTGGAGAAACTTGAAAAATTACCAATTCAAATTCAACTAAACGATCTAATATGATTTGTTCATCAGAAGTATATAAAATCGATCTAGTAAAGAACTCCGATGCTTTTAACCAATCTTCTTTCTGTTGAAATATTACACCTTTAAAATAATAGAGAGAATCTTTCAATGCAGCTTCTTCAAGAGTTTTATCGATATATTCAAGCGCGTTATCATATTCGTTTTTTTCAATGTAAAACTTAATTAGGTTTATGTTGTATTCTACATCATTAATAGTAGATGTATCTTCTAACTGAGTATAAATATTAATATAGATTAATAATAAAATTAATATTATTATCTTAATTTTCATTATTGTTAACTAACTCCCTTTAATTATTACAATTAACGATTTTATAAATGATTATAATGTCAAGTTGAAAGTTATTCAGCAAAATCCTCTTTTGCAAATATGGCTGCGCCGAGTGCTCCGGTAATAAAGGAATTCTTAGGGACTATAACAATTGCATTCATTATCTCAGAAATTGCTGATTGCATACCAGAATTTTTTGCTACGCCACCTGTAAAAACAACCGGTGGTTGCCAGTGAAGCTGTGAAACAAGATTTTTTGTTCTTTTAGCAATTGAGCGATGCACAGAATTAATGATCTCTGCTTTTCCTAATCCCTCTGCAATAAGGCCTATTATTTCTGATTCAGCAAAAACAACACAAGTGCTGTTTATATCTATCTTTTTAGTTGCTGATCTAGAAATATCACCCAATTCATCTATTGTTGTTTCTAGTGTTGTAGCAGTAACCTCTAAGAATTTACCTGTTCCTGCAGCACATTTATCATTCATTACAAAATCTTTTACATGCCCATTACCATCAACTAAAATTATTTTAGAATCTTGTCCACCGATATCAATTATTGTTTTTGCATCTGGGAAAAAGAAGTTTGAACCTTTAGCATGACAGCTAATTTCTGAGATGCGTTTATCTGAGAAAGGTACTATATTTCTACCATAACCTGTAGAGTATATTGCAATAATATCTTTTTTGGAAAAAGAAGTATTCTTAAGCGCATCATTTAAAAGCTTTTCTGCAACTTTCTTTGGGTTAACGCCAGTATCAGTAACATTTGAATATACAATATTATCATTATCTAAAACTACAAATTTAGACATCCTTGAGCCAAGATCAATTCCAATTGTTACCATTATATATTTCCTTTATTTTTAAACCATGACATGAATAAATTGATTCTCTTCTTTAAAATATTCAGAAGCAAGATCGTGTAACATCTTCACATCTACATTATCAAGTCGTTCATCTCTTTTTAAATAATATGAATACCCTAAACCTAATGACTCGAGGATAGAAAGCGTTTGAGCAAGATTAAGCACACTTTCCTGTTCCATAAGTCTTTGTCCTCGAATAAAGTTCTTTGTTGTTTCAAGTTCTTTTTGTGTTATTCCATTTTTTTTTATGTTTTGCAGAACATCACGGATAACCCTTACAGCTTCATCTTTATTAGATTTATCAACAACTGCCGATGCAACCCAGAATCCTGTTGTACGTACCGAACTATAACTGAAATCAACAGAATAGGCAAGCCCACGTTTCTCTCGGAGCTCGGTAAAAAGTATCGAATCACTTTCTCCTCCAATAATCTGAGATAGAAGGTGAAACGCTGTATTTTTCATATTCTCATTAGCACTACAAGCAAAGCCGCCAATCATAATTATTGCTTGATCCATTCCTCTTTTAGTTATCTTCTGTTTTATTTTAGAAGAGTTTACTATTGTATTTTGAATAGAATGAGAAAAGTTGTTTTTCTCAAAAATAAAATTTGATTCACATAATCTTAGAGCATCATCAAAATTGAAATCACCAGCTATTGCTAATGATAAGTTTTCTGGTTGATAATGCTTTGCGTACCACTCTTTCACTTGTTTCAAAGTAATTTTATGAATAATTGATTTTGAGCCTGAACGATTATTTAAATTACTTTTTTTTCCGAATATTAACTCTTTAAACAAAAGAGCAGAATTATGCTGAGGATAATCTTTTGCTCTATCCATACTACTTTTTGTTGTTTGTTTAATATTCTTAAAATGTTCCATCGGAAAAGTAGGTCTTAGAACTACATCGGAAAGTAGCTCTAAACTTGCAGGAAGCATTTCTTTAAAGCATTTGGCACTTACGAGTGTTGTTTCACTTTGCGGACTTATACCAAAATTTATACCATTTGATGTGCAATAATTAACAAATTGCTGATAATTCCTTTTCTCATTTCCATAAAGCAATAATGCAGATGTAAGATAATTAATACCTAAATTATCAGTTGTTTCATTCAATTGAGAAACTTCATAAGAAAGTGAAATTCCAATTGTAGGTTTTCCTGTTACTTTTCTTAGCAGTATTCTCATTCCGCTATCTAAACGAGTTTCAAAGAAAGTTTGTTCTGTAATTTTATTATTGGGAATTTCTTTTTCTACAAGAATTTTATTTATTTCTTTCTCATGAAGATGTTCCCTACCGGTGCAATAAATATATAGATGTTCTTTACTGAAATACCTACTAATAACACGTTTAAGATCATTATCGGAAATATTTCTGATCATTTCTGGGTATTCAAAAAATTTCTGATAACTAGAAAGGATCTCTTCGCTTCCCAAACTAGACGCGATAGATTCTATATATTCAAATGTGTATCTATAAAAATAAACCAGTTCTTTTTTATTATCTTCTAATTCATTATCGCTAATTCCATTTGTGAGGAATAATTTTAATTCTTCTAAAAATATTTTACTTATTTTAGTAAGATCGGCATTTTGTTTTGGTAGAATAATAATTACAGATGCGCCATCGTTAATGCCACTGAGTGAGTGAACTCGAACACCATCTATAAGTTTCTCTTTTGTAAAAAGACGGCTGTATAGTCTTGAATTTTTGCCAATTGCAAAAGCTTTTGTTGCTAATGACAGTACGTAAGCATCGGGGTCTGTTTCTGCAAGATCAGGAATTACAAAGGCAAGCATATTGCTGGAGATATCCTTTTTAATGTATTTTAAAGTTGGTGAAGTTGGGAAGTTATTGCTAATTCTAATTTGTTCTTTAAGTTGCGAAGGTTTCCAACTGCCAAAATATCTTTCAATCACATCATCAAGTTCATTTCCAACAATATCTCCAGAAGCGACCAAAAAGCTATTATTTGGAACGTAATACTTTTTATAAAATTTGCGTAATGATTCTGGATCTGCTTTCTTTAATGAGTTTAAATTTCCAATAATCGGTTTTTTGTATGGATTTTTTGTGAAGTAATCAGCAGCGATCTCTTCAATGAATGAATCTTCCGGTTCGTTCTTAAACTGCTTAAGTTCCTCGATAACTACTTTTTTTTCTGATTCAAAATCTGTATTAGAGAAATTCGCTTCTCTTGCCAGTTCCGATAGTATCTCTATTCCCTCTTCTGTAAATTTAGATGGAAGAGTTACATAGAAACATGTTGAATCGAATTCAGTATAAGCGTTTAAGGTTCCCCCAAGATTTGTAACTTTATTCATTATTGCATTTTGTGGGAATTCCTTTGTAGATTTGAATACAAGGTGTTCTGTAAGATGAGAATATCCTGCTTCATTATTCTCTTCCCAAGCAGATCCAATGCGTATGTAAAGTTGTAAACAAACCAAAGGATTAGAATTATCTCGGGCAGTTATAACTTTAAATTTATTATTTAATTTGTTAGATGTAACTTTCATTTATTCCTTTTCACCTGATTCAACGCAAGCATATGCGTTATGATTATGAATTGATTCAAAATTTTCTGATTGAACCTTAAACCAATCTATCCTTTTATCTTTTTGTATTTTTAATGTGACTTCCCTTACAATATCTTCAACAAATCTTGGATTATCATAAGCTTTTTCTGTTACATATTTCTCGTCAACTCGTTTAAGAAGCGGATATATCTCACAACTCGCACAGCTTTCTATAAGTTCTATTATTTCTTCTAACCAAATGAATTTACTATAACTAATTACTACATTAACTGTAGAACGCTGAGAATGTGCACCATTTTCGCTTATCTCTTTTGAACAAGGACACAACGTAGTTACGGGAACTTCTACACCGATCTGCATTTTAAATTCTTCATTTAAAGAAGCTTGAAAATA
>JABIME010000075.1 GCA_018654125.1 Candidatus Cloacimonadota bacterium | reverse complement strand
TACTGTCTATTTTATTGGTGGCGATGAACCACATTGGAGCCAGATAGAAGATTCTGATGCAAATGCTGTTAAAAATGGGTATATTTCAATAACACCTATCGCTCCTGATTTTACTAAGAAAGATTCTTTTGGGCAGATCAGAAACTGGATTGGGAAACAATGAAACATAGAACGTCTCGCGAAAATTTAATCAAATATCAGCTTCTTGCCAGAGGAATAACTGATGAAAATGTTCTGAAAGCATTTTTTACGGTTCCAAGGCACAAGTTCGTTCCAACCGAGATAGAACATTTATCTTACAATGATTCACCACTCAGTATTGGTGCTGGCCAAACAATTTCTCAGCCATATATTGTAGCATTGATGATGCAAATACTAGAACTGAAAGAGAGTGATAAAGTGCTTGAAATTGGAACAGGATCTGGATATCAAACTGCGTTACTCGCAGAAATTGTGAATAAAGTTTATACAGTTGAACGTATTGGCTCACTCATTGATGGAGCAGAAAAATTATTAAATAATTTGGGATATGAAGATATCCATTACAAATTTGGTGATGGAACTTTAGGATGGAAAGATGGAGCACCAAAACAAGATGAGTTTGATAAAATAATAGTTGCAGCAGCAGCACCGGATATACCAGAAAGTTTAACCAGCCAACTTGCTATGAATGGAAAGCTTGTTATTCCAACAGGAGATAGAACCTTGCAACAACTTGTTGTAATTACCAAAACGGAAGATGGTTATATTCATACAAATGAAGGCGGATGTACGTTTGTTCCGCTTATTGGAGATGAGGGGTGGCAGGAATGAAAAAGTTGCTGATTATACTGATTTTACTCTGTTTTGTACTCTCTCTCTTTGCAGTTGGTGGGCTTAAAGACAAAATTAAAGCATCGATCGACAAGATCGAAGCACCAGATGAAATAAAGGTTTTCTTGATCTCAATGATACCAATATTTGAGCTTCGCGGTTCTATACCAATAGGTGTTCATAGATATAAACTACCATATTGGAAAGTTATTCCAATTTCAATTGTAGGGAATATGTTCCCAATATTTTTTATTTTGTTGTTTTTTGATTTTGTAACTAAAATATTCTTTAAGGTTCCATTCTTAAAAAAAATCTTAGAAGCAATTTTTGCCAGAACACGGCGAAAAACTGCAGTAATCAAAAAATATGAGGAGATCGGATTAATGCTATTTGTTGCAATTCCTTTACCGATTACTGGGGCTTGGACAGGCTCATTAGCTGCTTATCTTTTCGGACTCAAATTTTGGAAATCAATTTTATTTATTTTTCTGGGAGTATGCATTGCAGCAGTTGTGGTTACATTTCTTACTTCTTTAAAATGGATTGGTGCAGGTGTTGCCACTGTTGCACTTATTGTTGTGTTTGTTTTTAATCAGATTAAGAAGAAGTCTTAATTTAACCTGGAGGTGAACTGCAAGGAATTACGAATGATTTGTTTTATCAGCTAATCGGTCTGGTAAATGGACAGCAATATATGGTTGGTCTTTCTGCTGAGTATGAAGCAGGAGAATCAAATATTATAGAATTTGAACTACCATATGTCAGTTCTGATGATAATACCATCCAGATGGGAGAGGTGCTAACCAATTTTCCCAATCCATTCAATCCTACAACAACTATATCTTTTTCCTTTGCCACAGAGCACACCGAGAACAATGAGATTGCAATTTATAATCTCAAGGGACAGAAAATTCGACATTATTCAATTGAGAACAATCAATCTTCTATAATTTGGAACGGAACGGACCAAACAGGTAAACAAGTATCCAGCGGAATATATTTCTATAGATTAATTTCTGATGGAAAGCACATTACTTCCAAAAAAATGTTATTATTAAAATGAAAGGATAATAAGAACAATAAACCAAAGAGTATTTTTTAATTTATTGACACACACTTTCTAAATACTGTTTTTGTAATTAATAATTATCTATTAAAGAGGTATTAAATGAGTTTATTGGATAAAGTAACAAATTTTACTGCAGCAAAAGAGATTATTGCTTTAGGACACTATCCCTATTTTCGTATTATCGATTCCGAACAGGATACCGAAGTAACTTGTAATGGAAAGAAAATGTTGATGATGGGATCTAACAGCTATCTTGGGCTTACAAATCATCC
>JABIME010000074.1 GCA_018654125.1 Candidatus Cloacimonadota bacterium | reverse complement strand
TTTTTGCATGTTATAAGCAGTGAATCTAATCCACCTGATAGTTTTATTAACCTTGAACTTTCTAGCGATGATTCTATTAGGCTTCTCAATAAAAAATATTTAGGAAGAGATGAGATTACTGACGTACTCTCTTTTACTGCTAATATACCTGGTGTAAACCTGATTGGTGACATTATTATTGACACTGAAGTTGCTAATAAACAAAAGGAAGATAGAACATTTAAATATGAATTGCAAGCATTATTCTTGCATGGTTTGTTGCATTGTTTAGGTTATGATCATTTAGCAGCTGCAGATAAGAAGATTATGGATACAAAAGAGAAAAAATATTTAGTTATATTAAATAAGGAGAAAAAATAGTCTCGTGAGTGAAAGTTTTCCGGTTATATCAATTGTTGGTTTTCTAATTATTTCAGCCTTTTTTTCGGGGTCAGAAACTGCCTTTTTCTCTTTATCTAAGATCCAAATTAAGAAACTAGAAAAAAGTAGTAACAAAAGTTCAAAAAGAATTTTGCGATTACTAAGTAATCCAAAAGAGTTACTTATTATTATTCTTCTTGGAAACACAATTGTTAATGTTGCCGCTTCTTCAACAGCTGCACTTATAGCAATAAGTATTGGAGAAGAATATCTCCCGCAATTTTCTCAGTCCCTTATTATGATAGTCGAAATTATTATCATGACAATTTTACTATTAATCTTTGGAGAAATAGCCCCAAAATTATTAGCTTTTTCATCACCAGAGAAAACTGCTCGTTCTTCCAGTTTCTTTTTAGAGATAATAAAATACTTATTATGGCCTATTATTATAATATTAGAATTTATAAGTTCTATCTTTTCAGCTAAAAATAAAGCTGAACAAACCAATATAACATCAGAAGATTTTAAAAACCTTATAAAATCTAAAGTTACAAAGCATCCTTTAGAGGAAAATGAAAAAAGAATCATTACAAGCATCTTCCGTTTCTCATCTACCGATGCAAATAAAATAATGACTCCAAGAGTTGATATTGCAGGTGTAGACACTTCAGAAGGTTTGCAAAAAGTAAAGGAAATCATAATTAGATCAGGCCATTCTAAAATTCCAATTTATAAGACTAATATTGATAATATTATTGGGATAATATATGCTAAAGATATCATATTAAATCCTACTAAACAATCAATTAGCTCACTTCTACGTCCTCCACTTTTTGTTACAGAAAATACAAAGATCCAAAATCTATTGAATAAATTTAAAAGACGAAAGATACAGATAGCAATAATTGTTGATGAGTATGGTGGAACTGAAGGATTGATCACGCTTGAAGATATTTTAGAAGAGCTTGTTGGAGAGATCCGTGATGAATATGATAAAGAAAAACCAAATATCGTAAAACTAAATAACGGTACTTACAGCATAAATGGAATGTACTCGATATCTGAATTGAATGATAAATTTATTTTAGATATTGATGAAGAGAAATATGACAATCTTGCTGAATTTATTTATGATAATTTTAATAAAGTCCCAGAAGAAAATGAGAGTTTTATTTATAATGAACTTGTTAAGTTCACTGTGAAAAGTGTTAAAGCTCGTCGAATAGAATATATTACTTTAGAGATTATCAATAACAGCGATGAATCAGAAATATAAATCTATAACCTTTATATTACTACTAACACCCGTACTTCTTCTAGCAGAGACATTTGATCTATCTATAAAGTATCTTGGAATTACTGCTGTTAAGGTTTCTATTATAAACAAAGATTCTGTTCTTACAATTAATGCAAAAGCAACTCCAATCGCCAGTATTGCTTCCAATATGAATAATTCCTATAAATCTATTTATTCAGGAAATTTTCTGCCAGTTAAATACCAGAAACTCATTAACCAGGGTGATTATTATGAGGATAGGATCATTAAGTACAACCGAGATATGCAAACAGCAAAGAGATTAAGTAATATCTCACCAGATCGTAATTGTGAATATTCTATCAACCCGGAAAGTAGAGATTTCTTCTCAGCACTTTTTTATCTTAGGAAGGCTCTTGATGAGCCATCAGGTGAGCTTTGGGTTGATGCAAACAGACTTATTTGGAAAGTTAATTATAAAGTTATTGGGAAGGAAACGATCTCTACAAAACTGGGGGAAATACAGGCGATAAAGGTTGAGTTGAATTTCCAAAACTATTCAAACAAAGAAAAAGAACGTTCCGATATGCTAACAAATAATTTAGTAAATCCAGAAAGAGCACTTATTTTCTGGTTTTCTGATGATGATCAAAGACTTCCATTAAAAGCTAAATTTATGATGAAACCATTTGCAGTTGTTTGGAAATTAAATTCTTATAAAAAGTAAGATTGCAGATATGAAAAAAAAGTATTTTAAAATTGCTTTCTATATTTGGGCAGTAATATTATTCACATTAACTTCAATACCCAAGTTACAGACCCCGATTGATGATTCTTTAAATATTGATAAATTAGCTCATTTTATTGTATATTTAATATTTGCATTCTTGTTCATGAAGATGTTCGATGAAAACCAGTATATTCAAAAGCTAAAAATACTCTCTGTATTAGCTGTTATAATACCCATCCTCGATGAATCTCATCAAATACTTATTCCAGGCAGATCGTTTTCCTATTATGACATTCTAGCAGATTTTTTGGGTTTTCTCACCATCATTATCTACTATAAATTTAAATTAAAACAATCGTGATCAATCTTTAATTCGTTTCAGTGAAACTACCAATTCATAATGGAATGGTGGCTTTAACCAGATCTGTTTTTTGAGATAATTCTGTGGATTATCCATTATCTCTTTTTCTGGTACTTCTTCTACCTGATTATCATCTGATACAACCAAATAGATATTTTCATCTTTTTTTACTGTTTTTCCTGTTGGCATAAGCTCTCCTACTAATTTATATTTTGGATGTTTTTCTATGAATTCTAAAAGTATTTCATTCGTTATTTTACTTCTATATTCCTTGCAAAATCTTCTGTCCTCACAACTTGCAGCACATACTATTATATCTGTATGCTGCTTGTTTTTAGGGCAAACAACAAGGTTAATATCTTTTCTAATTTGTTTTCTCAATTTTCTCTACACTAATTTATATTTTTTTAGAACTTTTTTTAATTTTATCAAGTTATCATCTTCCATAAAACAAAGTGGAGAACGCAATTCCCGCTCGATCATTTTCATAAGATACAACGATTCCTTTACCGGGATAGGATTCGACTCTATAAATAGCACTTCATTGATATCAATTAATTCTTGATGAATTTTAAGTGCATCAGTATATTTTTGTTTGGAACATAATGCAACAATATCATGTAGTTCACGAGGTAAAAGGTTTGCAGTTACCGAGATCACTCCATCTCCCCCACAAGACATGATAGGCAAATTCAATGCATCTTCACCAGACATTACTGCAAAATCTTTATCCGTGTTCTTAACTATTCTTGAGAGTTGATCTAAATCACCACTTGCCTCTTTAATACCTACGATGTTACTAAATTCATTTGCTAATTGTATAGTTGTTTCAGCTTGTATATTAACACCTGTTCGTCCAGGAACGTTATAAATGACTATAGGAATTGTAGTATTTTCTGCAATTGCCTTAAAATAATTATATAAGCCTTTTTGTGTTGGTTTATTGTAATATGGAGTTATTATCAGCGTATAGTCTATACCCCATTCCGCAGCTCTTGTAGTTGCAGAGATTGTATGCTGTAAATTATTTGTTCCGGTTCCCATCATTACTGGAATTCGTTTATCAATTTTCTTTAAACCAAAACGAACTAATCTCTCTTTTTCATCTCCAGCAAGTGCAGGTGATTCTCCGGTTGTTCCACAAAAAAGAATTCCATCAGTTTTATTCTCAATTTGAAAATCTATAAGCTTTTCAAGAGAGTTATAGTCTATCTCATTATTTTTGAATGGAGTAACCAAAGCAACATATGAACCCTTTAACATACAGCCTCCTAATAACTAACAGTAGAACAAATTATTTCTTTTAAAAATAGAAGTCAATAGACAATTACTATTCTCTATAACTAATATCCAATTTGCCGCCATGCTTCATAAATAACAATAGCAACGCTGTTCGATAGATTTATTGAACGAATCTCTGAACTCATTGGAATCGTGATATTTTGCTGTTTATATTTATTTAAAATATCCTCTGGTATCCCTCTTGATTCAGGTCCAAAAATAAAAACATCACCCTTGGTAAATTCGATATTTGAATATTTTCTATCTGTTTTTGTTGTGCAGTAATATATATTATTTTGGGGAAACTCTTCTAAAAAAGCATCTAGAGAATCGTGGATTTTAATTCTTAGTTTTTCCCAATAATCAAGTCCTGCACGCTTTACTAATTTATCTGTTAACATAAATCGCATTGGCTTAATTATATGAAGCATTGAATTAGTACCAACGCATATACGACCAATATTACCAGTATTTGCCGGGATTTCCGGCTGATATAGAACAACATGAAAAATTACTTTGTGATCTTTCATTTTAACATTATCTTCTTCCACTTTGCAATCCACTCATCATACTGCCATCTGGTTTCTCTGGTCGATAGATCATGTGTATAATCTTTAGAAATTTGCTGAAGAATCTCATAATCTACTGATAGTTTAACTTTCTTATTTACCGGTTTCATCCATAATTCAGAAGGTATCATTTCTTGGAATTCTACAGATAGCAAAAAATCTACAAATTTGCGAGTTAGATATTTTTGCTCAGATGACCTTAATATTCCAACACCTTGAATAAACTTAAATCCTCCCTCTTGCGGGATTGTAGATTTAAATTTATCCACATTATCATGTTGAATATGGTATATTGGTGTGGTTTCCATTCCAACTATCATGGGAGCTTCACCTGCTAGATATGCATTATAAGCATCATTATGATTATCGTAAATATCAAATACATTATCTTTAATGCTACGCCAGAAATGACCGTACCCATTCCTACCAAAAGCAACTACAGACCAAAATAACATTGCTCTTCCTACACTTGAAGTTCGCGGATCCATTAAAATTATTTGATCTTTAAATTTACCATCCTGCATTTCACCAAATGTTATCGGTGGATCTGAAATTACATAACTATTATAATTAAATGCGATGTTACTGTAGCAAACAGGATTAATATGATATCCTTTATCAAAGATAAGTTCATCTGGTATATCATTAATATTGTTTGATTCATAAGGAATGAAAAGGCTATCCTGTTCAGCCAGGAACAACAATGTATTATCGATCCCAAATAACAGGTCAGCATTGGTACTATCTTTTTCTAAAATAGCTCTTTCTAACATAATTAAAGCATTTGGAAATTTTGTAATACTAATTTCACATTTAAATATATCTGTGAATAATGGAACAATATTATCATAAAAATCTTCATTTAAGAAAATATCAGTAGCATAAATATTTAGTATCTTAGTCTCTTTAGAAATCTCATTATTATCTGTATTATTACATGACAATATCATTAATGTTAAAATAAAAAGGAAAAAAAATCTCATTAAATTGCTCCAAATAATAAAGCAGCTACAATAAAATCCATTACCAATATTAAAATTGAAGAATAAACAACTGTGATAGTTGTAACATGCCCCACACCCTCAGCTCCGCCTTTTGCCTTGCTTCCTGCAAAGCAGGCAACAACTGTTATTATCAATCCAAAAAAAACCGATTTTATAAGCCCGCCGATAAGGTCTGAAGGCAAGAAGAAATCCCGCATATTTGTAAAGAAGCTGAATGCATTAATATTGTATTTGTACACTGATAGTAAAAAAGCAGAAAATATCCCGATGAGATTTGCAAATATAGTAAGTATTGGGAACATAATAACACCAGCAATTATGCGCGGCATATAAACAAAGTCAACCGGATCTATTGCCATGGTTTCTAAAGCATCAAGTTGCTCACTAACCTTCATAGTTCCAATCTCAGCAGCAATAGAAGCTCCTACCTTTCCAGCTAAAACAAGCCCTGTTAGAACTGGTGCCAGCTCGATCATTGTAGATTTTCCAATCAAAACACCAATAAGGCTTACAGGAATGTAACCACTTGTTTGATATGAAGCTTGTACTGATGTAACAAGCCCGGTAAATGCAGATGTAATAGCAATTAACAGAAAAGAATCATAACCGATTCTCTTCATTTGTTTCAATATTTCATTTATTCTTTTTTTTGTTTTGGTGAGATGGCTGAAGATAGCTGCATTGAATAAAACAAATTCACCAATTAAATTAACAAAAGTGAATTTATACTTCGTATTCATTCAGGTCTCTAAAGGCTGTAAATTCCTGTAAAAAACGTAATTTTATTTTTCCTATTGCACCGTGACGATTCTTTCCAATTATGATCTCCGCAACACCTGGCTCTTCAGTTTCTTCATTGTAAACTTCATCACGATATATAAACATAACAATATCGGCATCCTGCTCAATTGCTCCCGACTCTCTCAGATCCGAAAGTTTTGGTCTTTTATCATCTCTGCCTTCAACTCCACGATTAAGCTGAGAAAGAGCAATTACAGGTAATCCAAGTTCTTTAGCAAGAATCTTAAGTGAACGAGAAATCTCTGAGATCTCCTGCTGTCTATTCTCGCGATTACGACTGGAAGACATCAACTGCATGTAGTCAATAATTATTAGATCAAGTCCCTTAAGTTCTGCCTTCAAACGTCTGGTTTTTGCTCTAATATCTAATATTGTGTTTGCGCCATTATCATCGATGTAGATATCTTTTCCAGAAAGTACTTCCGCTGCTCCTGCAATTCTAAGCATCTTCTTTTGATTCATACCGAATCCTTTTAGCATGTTGTCCATACTAACCTCAGATGCAGAACTCATCATTCTCATCAGCAGCTCATCACTTTCCATCTCCATTGTGAATATTCCAACTTTTTTATCGTATTGTATTGCAGCATTGCTGGCTAAATTTAGAGCAAAAGATGTCTTTCCCATTGCTGGTCTTGCCGCTACAATTATCAATTGTCCGGGGCGCAATCCACCAAGTTTTCTATCTAGATCGATAAACCCAGTTGGAACTCCAAGAACATTTTTTTTAGAAGCTGCTGTCTCTTCAATATTCTTAACTGTTTTAGAAATTATATTATGAATCCATTCAAATGATTTTCTATTCGGACGCTCAGCAATATCAAATATCATTTGTTCAGCTTCATCAACTATTTCCTCTGTCTCTCTATCGGATACATAGCATCCTTCAATGATCTTGGTTGAAGCTTCTATGAGCTGTCTTAACAAAGCTTTTTTAAGCACTATATCTGCATGATATTCAATATTTGCACTGCTTAAAACAACATCAGATAATTCATTTATAAAACTTTCACCACCAATTGCTTCAAGTTGCTTAGCTGTTTTAATTTTATCTATAAGCGTAATAATATCAATTTCGATATTACTCTCAAATAGATCACAAATTGTTTTAAAGATAATCTGATGTGATTTACGATAGAAGTGTGTTACATCTAGCATCTCAATAGCTTTTGCAACAGAATATGTATCTATCATCATTGCAGAAAGAACTGCAGCTTCCGCATTTATGTCATTTGGCACTTGTCTTTCAATTCTTTTAGCCATAATTTTTCCCATTTATAATTAATTATTAATCAATTTTTATTATGTAAGAAATAGTGCAACTTTTTTTTAATATTATAAAGATAAAATATGCTTATAATTTTCAGGTTATTACTGGAAGTAATCTTTTTGGAGTTTTTGAAGATCGATCCAGGCTAGTTTTTTCCAACTTGGATTTCTTAGTAGTGCACTTGGATGATACGAAACATAGGTTTTTATACCTCTGAAATTATATGTTTTTTCTCTAAAAGCTTTTAACGTTTGATCAATTTCTAATAATGTAACAGCTGCTACTTTACCAAGTATTAGAATTAATTCCGGTTGAATTATTGATATTTGCTCTTCTAAGTATGGAAGGCAGGCACTCTTTTCTTCGGGCAATGGATTACGATTTTCAGGTGGACGACATTTTACAATATTGGCAATGTAAACATCTTCTCTAGTTAGCTTTATAGCGCTAAGCATTTTTGTAAGAAGCTGTCCTGATCTTCCAACAAAGACCTTTCCTAATCTATCCTCATCGGCACCAGGACCTTCTCCAATAATCATTAGTTTGGCATCAGCATTGCCATTCCCATAACAAAAATTAGTACGTTTTTCATGTAAAATACAATTTGTGCAATTTTTGTATTTCTCTTCGAGTCCTTTTAATAATTCTGTTTTGTCAATTTGAATTGGAGGTTTAATAAAAATATCTTGAATGCCTGATATTTTCAGATATTCAAGATATTGTTTTACAGCTCTATTATGCAATTGTTTCTCTATAAATTATGTTACATCTTCTTCTTCGTCTTCAACTTCTACAACGTAATCAGGAATTTCATTTGCTGCAATATGTTCTAAAGCAGTTGTAG
>JABIME010000073.1 GCA_018654125.1 Candidatus Cloacimonadota bacterium | reverse complement strand
TTTATCTTTGAATATTGCTAACAAAGATTTTCCTGCATTCCTTAAAGCTTGCGGAGAGAAATAGATGATCACAGCAGCTAAAGTACCACCAAATGTAATAGATAATGCCGGCCAGTTTAGATATAACGATGGTTCTTGTTTGAAAAATATCACTGACAAAATTATTCCAAAACCTAGTAAAAATCCAATTATTACTGACATTCTCATATTTAATCCTTTATAAATTGTAAAATATTTCTAATATTAATAAGCATTTCATGTTGAATCTTTTCTTGATCAGTTTGCTCTATATGCCCCATATAACTCATATCTTCTTGAATTATTGATGCAGCTCGAGGAGTTAGGTTGTCCAAGAATTTACTTTGAACATCCCTATCTACACTCTTTAAGAATCTAACCATCAGCTCATGATCTGTAGAAAGTGTAATATTCTCGATCTCATTTTCATTTAATTTCATTATATCAGAGTAAAGGAAGATCTTCTCTCTTAATTCAATTCCCACTTCTTCATCTATTTGATTTATCTGATCCAAATATTTCTTCGTTTTTTCCTGATCAAGCTGATTAAGCACATTTACTAAAACATCTTTACTATTTGAATTTAGCTTTTCATCTTCAATCATTTTATTATATTTAACGAATAGTTTATTTCTTAAATCTATAATTTGGTTTTTCGTTCTGCTGTTATCATCAAGCATTGCTTTCATTATTCCATCTGTTTCCCCAATATAGGAATTTAAAAATTCACTTACATATTTAGAATTCAAGTTTGTTAAAATGAATGCTAAGTTATTTGCATCTTCCCCTTCAAGTAATTTAGAAAAACCTTGAATTGAAAGCTCTTCCAAAAAACTAAAATTATATGGTTCTATCTCTTTTTTGTTATCTACTAGTTTAATTGCAATTGGTTTATTATTGGAAGTAACTAAGTTTGCTGTACCGCCACTACCAGAACCACCAGCACCCTGTCCAGCCATTCCGCCTTTAATATGCAAAGCTTTCTCAAAACCGGTAACATTTATACTTTGCATTGATGTAGTAAGTTTGGTAAACCCAGATCTCAAAATAAAAACTGAAGCAAGAATAATAATTGTTATTGCAATACCAATATAAAGGAATAAAAAATTATTTACTTTTTTTTCTACTACTTTCTCTGCAACTCCACTTGTAAAATCCATAATGTTTCTAATTTGTAAAACATCACCTTTTTCTGGATTTATATTCATCCAAAGTGCAACATTCTGCTGAACAAATCTTAAGATATCTTCTGTAATATCTTTTTGCAGATAGATTGTGATCTCTTTTCTGGCGACAATTGTCGGATACGTTTCTTGATCATCTATCATCGTGGGCATAACAGATCTAGATTTTGCAATAGGAAGCCCCGGGAGGCTCTTTTCTTTATCAAGCATTGAGCCATAAACTTGCAGTCTACTAGCTGGGTAATCTAGAGTGAGGTTAGCAATAACTATTGTTTCACCAACTAATGGAAACAGCATTGCTTCAATCCATTCGGCCAACTCACGCTCTGCCTGTATCTCTTTTACTGTCTCGATATCAAAATCTTGTGAAAAGAGTTGAATTCCAAATATAAGAATTAAAATTATTAACAATTTCTTCATAAAAGTTCCTTATTTATTCATTTAACAATAATCGCATCATTTTTTTTATCTCAGTATTTTCTGGATCTTTTCTTTGCCCGTGTTTTAACTGATACATAGCCTCTTCAACATCGCCTAGCCTGTAGTAAATAGAAGCTAACCTCATATATGGCAATGAAAGATCTGGAGCTAATGATATCGCCCGGTTACATTCATCAATTGCTTTATAATAATCTTCTGAATAATAAAATTCTAAAGCAGCTATAAGATGAACCGTTGCCTGATTTATCTTGGCAATATCAGACTTTCTAATCTTAGAAGCCTCTTCATTAACCTTTTTCTCAACTTCTCTTTCATCCATAACACGTTCAATAATCTTAATTGTGTCATGTATTGTTCTAGTTTGAACAATGGTATCTATAACAACTTTTTCTATAAAAACGGTATCTACTTTTACATCGAGATCTACACCAAATTGAGATGGGAATAAAGAAGCAAAATTATCATCAGCTTTATTTGTTTTACCAAAATCTATCTTTATCCCAAAGAAATGCTCTCCGTAATCGGATTCTAAGCTGTTACCAGTGGCAAAAGTACCGTCATCACTCGATTCACCAATAGGATATTGAAATGCGTAATCTAAACTAATCTGCAGAAAACTGAAATCTACTTCTTCGTTCTTCATTTCGTTATTTGGCTCAATCCATTTTTTGGAATAGAACTGAACACCAAAACCACCAGTTAGATCATGGTTGTTTAATCCCAATCTAAGTTGAAGATTCTTTGCTAGTAAATATTCTGCTCCAACCCCAAATGCCAGTTCATTAAAATTCTGGAATTTACGATACAAGAGATCTCCGGAAATATTGATCCTTTTCCAATTGAAATTAGAGCCCAAGCCAATTCGCATTGGAAGCTTATCTTCGTTATTGCTGTCAATTGCCATATCTGTCTGCATGATGTTCCCAGCTATTAACCCGAAGTTTGCATATTTATTTAACATGTAAGAAAATCCAAAATCTATATCAATGGCATTCTTGCTTTCATTTATAGCAGAAAAATTTGTATAATGATCTAAAATGCCTAACCCAATCAAAAATTTACCAGGTAATTTTTTGGGAAATATATTTGCTCCATAATGAAAACCATATCTCGCTTCAGTATATTCATTTGAGTTGAATGAGCCGCCTGTTAACGCAAAAGCACCTGGAATTTTATTTATTGGAAATGACATATAGACAAAATTCTGAGCGATCTCATCATTATCCATTTGCATCATGTATGGTCGGGAATCTGTGATAAGT
>JABIME010000072.1 GCA_018654125.1 Candidatus Cloacimonadota bacterium | reverse complement strand
GAATTGAAAATCATGATCAATCTGTAGGACTTCTTTATACTTATGCAAATATTTACCCACAAAGTGCTACAGAAATACAAAACGAATTTTCAATTAAATTTACTACAGAAGCACCGGAATTTGCAGAACCGCAAATTCCAACAGCAGATTTTGTTGTAAATAGAACTTATGGTATTGCACCTTATGAAGCAACTTTCACAAATCTTACTTCTCCACCATATTTCTATAATGAATTTAATTGGGAGTTTAACGATGGCAGTTCTGTCCAGGATGAACGTCATCCTGTTCATATATTTGCAGATCCAGGGAATTATGATATAACTATGAATGTAGAAAATACTTTAGGCTCAGATGAAATAACGAAAAATGATTACATAAATGTGCTTTCTACAGATGGACTGATCTGGCCTGGAGATACAAACAGTAATGGTGTTGTGAGTGCAGAAGATATTCTGCAAATCGGTGTATATTGGCGCCAAATTGGTAATGCACGTACCTCTTCTTCTGTAGTTTGGGAAGCTAATGATTATCCGGGTGGATGGGATATTGATGTAGCTTCTTTGGCAGATTGTGATGGAAATGGCGAAGTAAATATTGCCGATGTTCTTGCAATCGGTTTAAATTGGGGCTCAACTCATGGCAGTACTTTAAGTCTTCCTCCATTCAGTAATGAAGAATTAGAAGCGAGTCGTTCTAACTTTGAAGATATATATTATGCTTTAGGAAATACCGGAAATGAACTGCTCATAAAAAATTATATCGCTCGTGAATTTGATATGCCTATCATTCAACCTGTTCAGATTAATTTCTTACAGCAGAATTACCCGAATCCATTCAATCCTGAAACTAACATTTCATACTCAATTTTAGACAATGGTTTAGTTGAGTTGTCTATCTATAATATTAAGGGACAGCTTGTTAAGAATCTTGTTAGATCTGCACAAAATGCAGGTGAGCATAATGTAGTTTGGAATGGAAAGGACTCTGCAGGTAAGAAAGTGAGTAGTGGGTTGTACTTCTACAAACTTAAAGTTAATGACAAAATAATTGATACAAAAAAAATGATGTTATTGAAATAGAAAATGGAGAAAATAATGTTTAGAACTGTGTTTAATCCTGAATTATCCAGGAAAATACTCTTTCTTATAATAATTGTTACGATGATATTTACACTATCATGCTCAAGTGATTCAACAGATCCTGTTGTTGAAGAAGATCTTGCGTTAAAGTTCAACCCTGCAGAACAAACTGTTCCAGAAAATACAGAAGCTGATTTTATTATCATGGTTGAAAATGTTGAAAATCTTTTTGCATTTTCTGCTGAGATCGTGTTCGATAATACAGTAGCAGAATTGGTTCAGGATGCAGTAGCTGTTGGTGGATTTTGGAATTCTGAGATCGTTGAATTAAATGTTGTAGAAGATGATAGGTTAAGTATTGTAATTAGTTTGCAGCAAACTACAAATGAAGATGGAATTGATGGAAATGGTGAACTTTTTACTTTTAGTATAGAAGGTTTAACAATGGGTCAGACAAATCTAACATTTGAGAATTTGCAGATGATCGATGAGAATGGAAGTGAAATTGCTAACTTTGATGATATTGAAATTACTAATGGAAAGCTGATAATAGAATAATATGTTTGGTTTAATAATTGGCTTATTGTTACTTATAACATTTGGGATCTATGAATTCCAAAAATGTAAGATCAGTAGAAAGAAAATTCCCACGATAATCCATATAAATGGAACAAGGGGAAAATCGAGTGTTACGCGTCTTATTGCTGCTGGGTTACGTGCCGGTGGCAAAAAGACAATAGCTAAAACCACCGGTTCTGCTCCTGCAGTGATCTATGAAGATGGAAGTGAAACACCGATAATTAGACATCATGGTGCTAATATAAAAGAGCAGATAAAGATCATAAAATTTGCCGCAAAGAAGAAGATCGATATTCTTGTTCTGGAATGTATGGCTGTTACTCCAGAATATCAATGGGTAACCGAACATGAGATCGTTCAATCTAATATTGGTATTATCACAAATTCCAGGTTAGATCATCTTGATGTTATGGGCCCCGGGCTTAAGAATGTAACGCGTTCTTTATGCAATACAATTCCTAAACATGGTGTGCTGTTCACAGCTGAGCATAAGGTGTTTCCAATTATACAAAGTGAAGCAAAAAAAGTTCATTGTGAAGTAGTACAATCTACAGATGAAGGAATTTCCAACGAAGATATGTACGGTTTCTCTTATATTGAGCATAAAGAAAATGTTGGGCTTTCTTTGAAGGTTTGTGAGCATTTTGGAATAAGCAAACAAACTGCATTAGATGGAATGTATGCTGCAAAACCTGATATTGGAGCGATGGAAATATATATGCACAAAAGTAAAGATACCGAACTTCACTTTGTTCATGCTTTTGCAGCAAATGATCCTGAATCTACTGAATTTGTTATAAATTCTGTTAAAGAGCTTTATCCTCATACCCATGCAGTAGCAATTGTACTTAGTACTAGAGCAGATAGAATATATCGCTCTAAACAACTTGTAATGATGCTTAAAGAAGTAGACTTTGATCACCTATATCTAATAGGAGAACAAACTAATACTATATATTCTTATGCATTGAACAATAAATTAGATAAGAAAAAAATTACAGATTGCGGATGGGTTACAGG
>JABIME010000071.1 GCA_018654125.1 Candidatus Cloacimonadota bacterium | reverse complement strand
TCTTAAATATGCTTATTCAAATAAATATTATGAAAATTTCCATCAATTATTAATAGCATTAAAACAAAATAAATTAGAAGCAATTACACATTATGCAAACAAAATAACTGGGTCTGGTCACACATCCGGGTCTGATATGTTAACAGGATTTATTGTAACAATTAAAGGAGTTTTAAATGATAAAAAGTTTAGTTAAGAAAGGTGAGTACTTCGATTCCGTGAGTTTGATGATCGTGGGAAAGGATGTAGCCCAAATGGATTTCGTGCAAGATGCCACGGTAGTAATGGCAACTCAGGAAAATAAATCGATCCTTAAAACTGCAGATCTCTATCTGGATGAATTTGAACAATATGATGATACAGATCTGTTAATCGTTATAAAATCTGATCATGAAGAAAAATTTGATGAGATATTTAAGAATGTAGACGATCTTTTAGTTGAGATCAGAAACAAAAAAGATGATCAGGGTACATTCAATCCCAGAAGTTTGGAAAACGCAATCCAAATTCAACCGGAATCAAATATTGCTATTATCTCTTTAGCTGGAAGATACGCAGGTGCGGAAGCGATGAAAGCATTAAAGAGTGGTTTGCACGTTATGCTTTTTTCTGATAACGTTCCGATAGAAACAGAAATTGAATTAAAAAAATATGCTTTAGAAAATGATCTATTAATGATGGGACCCGATTGTGGAACTGCAATAATTAATGGGGTTCCATTGGCTTTTTCTAATGCTGTGAATAAAGGCAATATTGGTATTATCGCAGCTTCAGGAACTGGATTGCAGGAAGTTAGTTCTATTATTTCAGAAGAGGGTTTTGGGATTTCTCAAGCCATAGGAACTGGTGGAAGAGATATAAAAGAACAGGTTGGTGGAATTATGTTCATCTCTTCTCTGGATGCATTAAAAGATGATGAAAATACAGATGTGATAGTTCTGGTTTCTAAGCCACCGCATCCTGCAGTTCTAAAAGAGATCAATGAGAAACTAAAAGAAATTTCTAAACCAGTTGTATCTATTTTTCTTGGTGCAGATAGTAATTTATTGAAAGAAAGTGGTGCCATTACAGCGGAAACATTAGAGGAAGCAGCTCTTTTGGCTTGTGCAATTTCAGATGATCTTGAAATTTCTAAGGTAAGTGAATTCCTAGAAGAGCGAAGAAAGGATTTTGGGAAGATCGCATCCGATGAAGTAAAGAAAATTTCTTTAGGAAGAAAATACATCCGCGGGTTATTCAGTGGTGGAACTCTTTGTGATGAGGTTCAGATCATTCTGAAAAAAGATATTGAAAACATTTTCAGTAATAGAGCTTTGGATAAACAATTTGCTTTAGCAGATTCATGGATAAGCAAAGGACATACTTTGGTCGATCTGGGTGAAGATGAATTTACAGTTGGGCGTTTGCATCCAATGATGGATTTTGATTTAAGAAACAAACGCATATTGCAAGAAGCAAAAGACAAAGAAACTGCAATAATCTTATTTGATTTAGTACTAGGTTATGGAGCTAATGAAGACCCAATTAAAGAGATACTTCCAATAATTAAAGAAGCACAAATAATTGCTCCAGATATTTCATTTATATGTTCTGTAACCGGAACTAAAAGAGATCCCCAAAATAGAGGTAAAACTATAAAATCATTAGAAAAAAATGGAATTATTGTTATGCCATCAAATGCTGCTGCTGCAGAAATCGTTAACCTTATTATAAAAAAAATCAACCAATAGCGGAGGAGATATGAATTTTAAAAAGTTATTTGATAAAAAAATTGAAGTAGTTAATATCGGGCTTGATTCATTTAAAGATGACCTGGAAAAACAAGGAGAAAAAGTTGTAAATGTAGAATGGACACCTCCAGCTAATATTGACGAAAATATCCTAAAAATATTACAAAAAAACAAAACGATAATAGAAGCAGCTAATGAAAAAGTTTTAGAAATTATTCTCAATGGGAAACCCTATCTAGTAGGACTCGATATTGCCAGGAATGTAATTCCCGGTATGAAAGAAAATCTGCTTTTACATTCTGGTCCTCCTATAACATGGGATAGAGTTAGTGGCCCGATGAAAGGAGCTATGATAGGAGCAATTA